>NZ_PJBM01000110.1:0-21925 GCF_002836075.1 Shewanella sp. GutDb-MelDb
TTAAGCCGCTGCAAACAGCTGGTATTCCGAACGTGAAGTTTAAGCCGCTGCAAACAGCGGGTATTCCGAACGTGAAGTTTAAGCCGCTGCAAACAGCTGGTATCCCAAACGTGAAGTTTAAGCCACTACTAACAGCTGGCGTTCCACATATTAAGTTCATTAACCAAGCTGCGGCATAAAAGGAGAATAATTATGTTTGATTTATTAATGCAAGCACTTGGATTGGGCAAACCTGTTCGTAAGAAAGTTAAACTTCCAGAAGGGTTAAATCATCTTGAAGTCATTCCAGCTAAAGGTTGGTGGAACTAGTACACCCCGTTTAACGCCTAAGGAGAACGACCATGCTTATTTCTTTGATGCAGATGTTAGGGCTAAAAAAGCCTTCACGTAAAAAAATACAGCTTCCTGAAGGGCTACTGCATTTGGAAATCGTTACCGCAAAAGGTTGGTGGAGCTAGTTTTAGATACAAGAATCTAAAATTACACAGACAAAAAAAGGAGCTTATGCTCCTTTTTAGTTTCTCTGTATAAGATACAGATTCTAAAAATTCAAATCTCTAACCAAAAAGATTGTTTCCCCATGGCTTTTTTGTATGCCAGTTGCTTATGCGAATTAAACAAAGGATAAGCGGCAGGGCCAAACAAAACCCCAGCAAAAGCCCATCGTTTGACAGGTAACCCGGCTTTAAACGCTGTATAGCCTAACAACAAACCTGAAAAAACTAATACCAATACGATTGTGAATACCACTTACCTACACCCCACATCAAATAAGTCAGCGTCCATACCTGAATATCTATTTCGGCACCTATTATATAGTCAAACCAGCAGAGGGGTGAGTGTTTTTTAGTCAATTTATTGTCACTAAAGTAAAACAAAGCGGCCAAATGTAGCCGCCTTGTTAATTTTTTGACGCTTTTTAAAACTTACTTGAAAAAGAAACTCTGTTCGCTTGCCATCTGTTTCAGTCTCTCTGCTGGTTCAAATCGGTCGCCAAATCTAGATTGGTAAGCCGATAGAATTTCAACGAGTTTAGCAGGACCTAGTGTGTCAATATAATGGAAAGGACCGCCTAAGAATGGTGGAAAACCGATCCCAAATATAGCGCCTATATCGCCATCTCGAGCTGAAGCGATTATCCCTTCATCTAAACACCTAACCGCTTCGTTCAGCATCTGCACGACGCATCGTTGCGCCACTTCATTAGCATCATTATTTTGAGCTGGCGTTAAACCAAGCACGGTATATACGCTACTGTCGACCTCTTTAGATTTCTTTTTACTACCGTATTGATAGAAACCTTTGCCATTTTTACGGCCCTTTCTATCATCGGCTAATAACTTATCAAACGCGGCTGGTGCTTTAAAGCGCTCGCCGAGTTCAGCTTCCAATATAGGAGAGATCTTAGCGCCAACATCAATACCGACTTCATCGAGTAACGTCATTGGACCGACGGGAAAACCGAACTTAACCAGAGCCTTATCTAAATGCTCTACACTCTGCCCTTCTAATAGCAGCTGCGCAGCTTCATTCATGTAAAGCGCCAATATTCGGTTGACGTAAAAGCCAGCGCCGTCTTGCACAACAATGGGAGTTTTACCCTGTTTACGCGCAAACGCAACGGTGGTTGCTATCGTCTCAGCAGAAGTTTTCTTATGTGCAATCACTTCGACTAATGGCATTTTTTCTACCGGAGAGAAATAGTGCAGACCGATAACATTCTCAGGTCGACTTGCAGCTTCCGCAATTTGAGCAATAGGCAAAGATGAGGTGTTGGAAGCGAAAATAGTGTTTTCACCGCACTCTCGTTCAACATCTTTCACCATCTGATGTTTAAGAGCAAGATCTTCAAATACGGCCTCAACAACGATATCGGCATCTTTAATACCTTTATATTCAGTCGTTGTGGTCATCAATGCCATTAAGTTGTCGCGAGCAGCTGGTGTCATATGACGACGCTTAACCCCTTTATCCAGCAATTTATAAGCATAAGACAATGCATTGCTCAAACCGGTTTCGCTGATATCTTTTACTCGAGCTGGAATTTTTGCTTTGGTTGTTGTAACCGAAGCAATACCGCCACCCATTAGACCGCCACCCAGTATCATCGCTTTTTTTACTTTACGTGGCTTAACATCACCCGCGCCGGTCTCTTTTTTCATCTCAGTAGTGGCAAAGAAAATACTTCTAAGCGCTGCAGACTCTTTAGACATAACCAGATCTGAAAAGTGGCTTGCTTCCACCTCTAGTCCCTTGATTAAACCTTTAGTCATACCTTGACGAACACAATCAATGATCTTTGCAGGCGCAGGATAATTACCTTGTGTCTTCTTAGCGACTTGCTTGCCAGCTTGGTCAAAAATAATATTACGACCAACGCTAGTGCCTTCAAGCACTTTATTAATCAATGACTGCTTTTTCTTTTTCGCAGAACGTTTGCCCGCTAATGCCATCTCAATTGCAGTGCGCATCAAAATTGACTCAGGAACAACATCATCAACCAAGCCCATTTTCAATGCCTGCTTAGGTCGAATTTGCTTACCTGTAAGCATCATATCCAAGGCGGTAGTGATCCCGACTAAACGCGGTAATCGCTGAGTACCACCGCCCCCAGGAAGCAAACCAAGCTGTACTTCAGGTACGCCCATCATCGTTTTGCCATTGAGGCTACAGACTCGTTGATGACATGCTAGCGCAAGCTCTAAACCACCGCCCAAACAAGCACCGTTTATTGCTGCAACAACGGGTATATTTAAATTTTCTAGCTCATTAAAGACCACATGCCCTTGCTGAGAGAGCAACTTCGCATCCATCGCCGTTTCACACGCAGCCAACATAGAGATATCGGCACCCGCCACAAAAGAGTCTTTTTTGCCTGAGACAAGTACTAAGCCCTTGATACTTTTGTCAGCTTTAATCTCAGCAAGTATTTCGCTGATCTCTGGGCCAAATTCACTACGTAGCGTGTTCATTGTCTCGCCTGGCACATCCATCGTCAGAATGGCAATACCGTCTTCTCGACGATCTAAATTAAATGTCTTTTCCATTTGAGTTACTCCACTTCAACTATCATTGCAGCACCTAAACCACCCGCAGCACATGCTGTTGCGAGACCCGTTCCGCCACCACGGCGTTTAAGTTCATGACAAACTTGGGTAATAAGTCGCGTACCTGTTGCTGCAAAGGGATGTCCATAAGCTAAAGAACCACCCAATACATTAAATTTACTCATATCAATGTCACCAATAGCACGGTTACGACCTAGCTTTTCTGCGGCGAATTTCTTCGAGCCGAACATCTGCATGTTGGCTAATGTTTGGGCAGCAAATGCTTCATGCATCTCAATAAGTGTAAGGTCTTCTAGCTCCATTCCTGCACGTTGTAACGCCATTGGCGTCGCGTAAGATGGGCCCATTAGCATGTCTTCCCACACATCAATCGCAGTAAACGCATAACTCTTTATGTAACCAATAGGCGTATAACCCAAGGCCTTGGCTCTGCCTTCGCTCATAAGCAATACTGCAGATGCACCATCAGTTAATGGCGTGCTCGTTGCTGCCGTCACTGAGCCGTGTTTACGGTCAAATGCTGGACGTAATTTTGCGTAGGACTCAAGCGTAGAGTTTTCGCGGATATTATTATCGCGGTCAATAAATCCTTTATAAGGAGGCACATGGGCTGTCATAACCTCTTGGGCCAGTTTGCCAGCGTTCCACGTTTCGGTCGCTAATGTATGCGAGCGATGTGCCAATGCGTCTTGATCTGCACGGCTAATGTTATAGGTCTTCGCCATCTGCTCAGCCGTTTGCCCCATTGACAATCCCGTCGAAAATTCTGCGACAGCAGGCGGTACAGGAAGCAAATCTTTCAAGCCTAAACGGCGAAAAATAGACAGTTTCTGACTAAAGGTACGCGCTTTATTAAGGTCCACGAGTGCATGTGCGAGCTTTCTCGAAACACCAATGGGTACAACAGAAGAGGAGTCTGCTCCACCAGCAATACCGATCTCCATATTGCCAGTCATGATTGACTCGGCAACGTTGACCGTTGACTGAAAGCTGGTCGCACAGGCGCGAGTCACACTATAGGCATCGGTACTCACATCCATGCCAGTGCCTAAAACGATTTCACGTGCGATATTGGGCGCAGCTGGCATTAACACAACCTGACCATATACCAGTTGTTCAATTAACTTGGGATCAAGTTCTGAACGTGAAATTAGTTCATTAACAACCATTTTGCCCATATCTAACGCTGATACGCCATGAAATGCGGTGGCTTGTTTAGCAAATGGCGTCCGTAATCCCGATACAATCGCGATTCGTTCGCCTCTAGCGTTAGTGACTTGCTGTCTTTTACTCATTTTCCACCCTCTTGTTCTGCGTCGCTAACCATTGAAGTTGCTCGCTTTATTATATCCCTGAGAAACCTGTCTATTATTCGACAAACAGGTCTGACCATTAAAGTGTGATCTGATTCTAACTTTTAAATGAAAAGTTTTAAACACTTGTTTGTTTTTTAACACTAGCCAAAACCCAATGGAATTATTTACCATAGAGATTGTCCATAGTATCTATACATAATAAATTGAGTACCATCATGCCTTTGAGCCGATTTCACGCACTACGCGAATACCTAAATACCGTTATTCTCGGACAGCCGACACTAACTGAGAATTTACTCATCGCGCTCATTGCCGATGGACACCTGCTTGTAGAGGGTCCTCCTGGCCTTGCAAAGACCCGCGCAGTCAAAGCATTGTGTGAGGGTGTAGAGGGAGATTTTCATCGGATTCAATTTACCCCAGATTTACTACCCGCCGATCTTACAGGCACGGATATATATCGCGCCCAAACGGCAACCTTCGAATTTGAAGCGGGTCCCATATTCCATAATTTAATTCTCGCTGATGAAATAAACCGCGCCCCCGCAAAAGTGCAGTCAGCGTTGCTTGAAGCAATGGCCGAAAGCCAAGTCACTGTCGGTAAAAATAGCTATCCACTGCCCGAACTGTTTCTGGTTATGGCAACCCAAAACCCTCTTGAAAACGAAGGGACTTACCCACTACCAGAAGCGCAATTAGACCGTTTCTTAATGCACTTAAATCTTGATTATCCAAGTGCAGAAACTGAGTTTGAAATTTTACGTCTTTCCCGTAATGAAGCACTAAAGAAAGAAGTGCCGAAAGTGACGCCGATTATTCAAGCCGATATTTTTGCAGCGCGAGAGCAGGCTTTACAGATCTATCTTGCTGAACCGCTAGAAAAATATATTGTCGACATTGTAATGGCAACTCGCCAGCCAGCCGCTTATAGCCCTGAGCTAGCAAGTTGGCTTGAGTATGGTGTTAGCCCGCGCGCAACCATTTCGATTGAGCGTTGCGCCAGAGCCCGTGCTTATTTATATGAACGTGATTTTGTCTCACCTGAAGATATTCAAGCTGTGGCACCCAATGTATTGCGCCATAGATTATTGCTGAGCTACCAAGCGCAAGCTGACGGCGTGTCTGCCGACGATGTGATCAACCATATTCTTTCTCAAGTTGCGGTTCCTTAATGGTCAATTCAGAGCTGCCTCTTTTTGCGGATGGCATCAACATCAACGAAAAAGAGCTACTTGCTTGTCAACGTATTGCGCGGGCGTTGCCTGAGAAACGGTCCAAGGCAAGAGCAAACTTAGCCGGACATCGAGCGAGCGCGATCAAAGGCCGTGGGATGGAGTTTGCTGAAGTTCGTCAATACCAAAGCGGTGATGACGTACGTACTATCGACTGGCGCGTAACCGCCAGAACAGGCAAAACTCATACGAAATTATTTGTCGAAGAGCGTGAGCGCCCTATCCTGATATTGCTCGACTTAAGCCATAGCCTGTACTTTGGCTCAAGCTTGCTACTGCAATCGGTGCAAGCGGCGCACGTCGCCACCACGCTCGGGTGGAATGCCATTTTACATGGCGACCGACTCGGTGCAGTTATCGCGACAGAGCAAGAACACATAGAGTTGAAACCAAGAAGCCGACAGCAGGGTATTTTGCAACTTGTCTCAGCCATTAAACACCTGCATCAACGTCAATTAGATGCCCTGTCGGTTCAGGGATCTGAACCCGATCACATGTTAAAAGCATGCCAACGACTGCGGCGTCTCGCCAAGCCAGGCTCTCTTATCTGGATAGTCTCAGACGGAAGCCATTTTACCCCAGCCTGTTTGGCGATGCTGTCCGACCTGAAACGTCATTGTGATATGGGCGCTTTTCTCATTACAGATCCTTTACGAGAAGGTAATTTGACCTTGCCGAAACACTTTCAGCTCCCCGTAAAGGACGGCAGTAAAGAGCGCATCATCGATAGACACAGCTATGAGCATTGGCTCAAGAATCAACAGCAAATTAAATCGGTATTCACTGACATGATGCAAAAAATTAATGTTGAAACCCGTGTTATTGATGCTGGACAACGCCTAAATCAACAATTGGGAGCATTACGATAAATGGCTGTGCAAACTCCAGCAGCAAATCCTGCTTTAGCATCACTACAAGATATTCAAACCCCGACAGAAATTGGGCTTTGGCCGCTGGCTTATGGATACTGGCTCTTGCTACTTGTCGTGTTGATATCTGTCGCTGCAGCTTTTATTTACCTCAGAAAACGCCGGCAGCACACCGCAGCTAAAAGAGCAGCATTAGTGGAGCTCGCAAAGCTGGATCCGAGCACGGCACAATACATCACCAATGTCAGTGAAATATTAAAACGGGCAGCAATGAGCTATTGCGACCGTTCATTGGTTGCAGGCTTATCGGGCACTCATTGGTATGCTTGGCTTACAGCGCAAGTGAACTCCCCCCCGGTTGAATTATGTGAACTGCTTAAATTGAGTTATCAGCGTACAGAGCTGACTCAATCACAAGCGATAGCATTAAAACAAAGTGCAGAACATTGGCTAAAAAGCGCTCTTCCGCTTGATTCGAAACGGCTTGACGCTGCCTTAGCCGTCAATATGGAGGCTAAATAATGTTAACACTAGCGCTGCCATGGTTATTACTATTATTACCACTGCCACTTCTTTTTAGAAAACAGCAGCAACAAGTTAAGCTGGGGGGTCACCTTTATCTTCCAGGAAGTGATATCGAGTCCCAAAACCTACCTGTTAAAATAACGCCGAGTACAAAGAAAGGTTATTGGATCTTGTGGGTATTATTGGTTATCGCCGTTGCAAGGCCATTATGGATGGGTGAACCGATAGAGCTGCCCAGTAAAGGGCGTGACTTAATGTTGTCCGTTGACTTATCTGGCAGCATGCAGATAGAAGATATGGTCATCGACGGCAGAGCTACCGACAGATTCACACTTATCCAACATGTGGTTAGCCAGTTTATTGAACGTCGAAAAGGGGATCGCATAGGGCTTATCTTGTTTGCGGATCATGCTTACCTGCAATCCCCTCTCACCCAAGATAGACGCACTGTAGCGCAGTATCTGAATGAAGCGGAAATTGGCTTAGTCGGCAGGCAAACCGCCATTGGTGAAGCGATTGCTCTAGGGGTTAAACGATTCGATCAAGTAGACGAGAGTAATAGAGTGCTTATCTTACTTACTGATGGCGCTAATAATGCCGGTACAATATCGCCAGAAAAAGCAACTGAAATAGCCGCTAAAAGAGGGATCACTATCTATACCATTGGCGTAGGAGCTGAAGTGATGGAGCGTCGCACTCTTTTTGGTAAAGAACGTGTTAACCCTTCGATGGATTTAGATGAGCCGCAGCTTAAACAGATTGCCGCTAAAACGGGCGGTACCTATTTTCGCGCGCGAAATGCCGAAGAACTTGAACGTATCTATCAAGAGATTGACAACCTAGAACCCATTAGCCGAGAGCAATTAAGTTATCGCCCACAATCGGAGCTTTTCTACTGGCCTTTGGGCTTGGCATTATTACTTTCAATATTTAAAAGTATTGGCCAATTATCTATTTTTAGTCTTAAGCCTAAACAGCCATCGGGAGGCCATTAGCCATGCATTTTTTACGCCCTGAGTGGTTTTTGGCGATCATTCCACTTGTCATTCTGCTGCTTTTTATTAAGAAAAAACAAGGTGCCAGTTCCAGTTGGAACCAATATATTGCACCTCACCTTGCCAACGTATTACTCGGCAGTACTGAGAAAAAGCAAAGTCGTAATGTTTTCTATCTTGCATTTGCTTGGTTAATTGCAGTGCTTGCGCTATCGGGTCCCGCATTGGAAAAAACGGCGCTACCAGTCTATGAATCGGCTCAAGGTCGAGTCATAGTTATGGATATGTCGTTATCTATGTATGCTAACGATCTATCACCGAATCGACTAACCCAATCAAAATACCGAGCCACAGATCTGATTGAGACGGTAGTAGAAGGTGAAACTGGCCTAATCGCTTATGCCGGTGATGCCTTTACCATTAGTCCATTAACACGTGATAAAGCTACCTTATTGAACCTATTGCCGACGTTAACGCCAAGTATCATGCCCGTTAAAGGCTCTAATGTTGAAGTCGCGCTAGAGCATGCCAAGTCATTGTTAATTCAGGGAGGGCATGTTCGTGGTGATATTGTGCTTTTTACCGATGGTATTTCCAGCTCGCAACTTAATCGAGCACAATCCGTCTTAAAAGGCAGTTCCTACCGCTTAGGTATTCTGGCTTTTGGCAGTGAACAAGGTGCTCCTATTCAACTGCCCAATGGTCAACTATTGCGTGATAACGGTAATCAAGTCGTCATCGCCAAAACAGATTATGGATTGCTACAAACATTGGCATCGTCAGCCAATGGTACTGTGATCCCTATTCGTGCTGATGGTCAAGATGTAACCCAACTCGTGCAATGGCTTGCCAGCACAAAAGACACTAAAGAGAGTGATTTAGAGGGTGAAGTTTGGCAAGATCTGGGCGGCTACATCGCACTATTATTGCTACTCCCCGCTCTGCTTAGCTTCAGACACGGCATTATCGGTGCCTTTGCGTTAATGGTCATTATGCAGCCAATCCAGCCCGTTTATGCCGATAGTTGGGATAACCTTTGGCAAACTCAAAATCAACAAGCATCAAACGCCTATCAAGCTCAGCAGTATCAAGCTGCGGCAGAGCAATTTGAACAAACTCAATGGCAAGCCAGCGCCCGTTATAAGGCGGGTCAATTTGATGAAGCTCTTACAGGCTTTGAGCAAGATACCTCTGCTAGTGGACTCTATAACCAAGGCAATGCGCTCATGCAGCTCGGCCAGTATGATAAAGCCGAAAAGCGCTATCAACAGGCACTCGACCAAGCGCCAGAGATGGACGCCGCTAAGCAAAATTTAGCCCTAGCAAAAGAGCTGCAACAGCAACAAGAGCAGCAAAAACAAAATGGCGAAGGAGATGACAGCCAAAAGTCAGATGAGCAACAGCAGTCTGACGATTCAGAGTCTAGTGATAAACAATCACAAGACAGCAGCTCTGAGTCTAAAGATGGCCAAAGTGAACAGAACAAAGAACAATCTGATGATGCCAATTCTGCAGATGATTCTGGCGATGAATCCGCTGAATCTCAGAAAAATGAAGATGCTGCGCAGGACGCTGAGCAAAACTCAGATAAAGAGCAGCCCAATGATAATGATGCTGCGATGGAAGCCGAAGATTCAAAAGATGATTCGAAAGATGATTCGAAAGATGATTCGAAAGATGATTCGAAAGATGATTCGAAAGATGAATCTCAGCAAAGCCAGCAAGCCAAAGCGCAACAATCCGCAGCTGAAAGTGATGATCAAGAAAATGAACAACAAGGCTCAATGGCTCCAACAACCCCTTCAGATGAACCTCTTCCGCCAGAAATGGAAAGAGCATTAAGAGCGATTGCAGACGACCCGCAGGTACTACTCCGTAATAAAATGCAGCTTGAATATCAGAAACGACGCCGCCAAGGCATTAATACCAAGGAAAACCAACAGTGGTAATTCGACATCTATGTGCGTTCTTAATTGTAGCCTTAACCGCTGCGACACCCGCCTATGCAATCACCAGCTTGCAAGCATCGGTTGACCGTAATCCTGTAATTGAAGGTGAATCTCTGGTGCTAACGGTTGTTGCTGATGACGATCTCAACAGTGGTGAGCTCAACACCTCATCACTGCTAAAGGACTTTATCGTTGGTAGAACAAGCATCAGTCGCAGTAAACAGATCATGAATTTTGATGCGAGAAATGAGACTCGTTGGCAAGTGCTTTTATCGCCAAAATTTGGCGGAAACATCACCATCCCCGCCTTCAATATTAAAGGCGTGAGTTCTGCGCCCATTACCCTTGCGGTAGTAGATAGAAAGTCGCAACCGCAACAGATGCAAGATATCTTTATGCGATCGAGCTTATCCTCAGAAGAAGCTTATGTCGGCCAAATGTTAACCTACAGAGTGAAGCTTTATCTGGCACTAGAATTACAACGCGGCGTGCTTAGTGCACCAGTGCTAGACGGCGCTCAAATCAAGCAACTGGGTGAAGATAAAGACAGCAATGAAATCGTTAATGGCAAGCGTTACCGTGTCATTGAACGCGCTTATGCCATTATCGCCGACCAACCCGGTGAACTGACCATCAATGGTGCCAGTTTTTCTGGAGATGTACTGGTACAAACCAAACGCAATGGCGGTATGTTTTCATTCAATGAAAGTCGGCCGACTCAAACTCAAGCGCCAAAATCAATCGTATTGATCAACCCTGAGCCTGTCGAGTATCAAGGTCAGTGGTTAGTATCTGATTTAGTTGTGTTAAAAGAAGATTGGCCGACAACACCCGTCGAGTATAAAGTCGGCGACCCAATTACTCGTACGATAAGCTTATTAGCGTCTAATGCTGATGAGACCAGCTTGCCCGACATCCGATTATCAACACCTGCTGAGCTAAAAACTTATCCAGAAAAGGCACAACGAAAGTCGTTTGTTCGAGATAAACAAATGGTGTCACAACTCACGCAAACCACCGCAATAGTGGCGACAAAAGCCGGCACTTACACGCTACCTGAAATAAAAGTCCCTTGGTGGAACCCCCACCTCAAACAGCAGCAATACGCCACCCTTCCCGCCCGTACGGTTGTCGTCACGAGAGGGGAAATTGCCGAGTCAGTGAACATCCATCAACCACCAAACACGATTCAAACAACCACTGCAGGTTACTGGCCTTGGTTAACTGCTGGTTTTGCGTTGTTATGGTTATTAACGCTAATGCTTTGGCTCAATGCCAGAAAAAAACAGGCAGTAAGCACTACGAAAAGCGACGACAGAAATCCAGTGACTATCAATAACAGTGCCCGAAAATTACTTGAGCAAAGTTGTGCTGCAAAAGAGCCAACAAAAGTCATCAACGCACTAATAGCTTACTACTCTGAGCTTTTAGGACAACCAATAACATTGCGAGATATAGCCAATATATCAGTGGAGCTTTCTATCGAAATCGCCTCATTGCAGCAATCTGCTTATAGCAAAAACACCACAGATATTGACTACAAGCAATTACTCAACATCGTTTTGACGACAAAAATGAACGATAAACAGAGTAATACCTCTGCCCTTAATTCACTCAACCCGCAGATATAACGATTACGGAGTAATACATCATTTAAAAAATGACGCTCACTAAGAGCGTCATTTTTATATCAGTAACAGAATCTACCGCTATTTTGAGCCTATCTGTTTACACTATTTTGTTCTTGGCTTTGTTTAGTGATTCCACATATTGGTATTCGACGATGAACAAGGTTAAGCTGTGTTTTATTGATCCAGTTAGAAAAAATAAAAAATGTTTGATAGTTGGCGAAATAAAAAGTCGAGCACCACGGTCTCTTCAGACATGGTTAGCAAACAAAGACGATACGATAGCCTTGTCAGGGCACTTCATACCGATATATACCGTTATGCCTATTGGCTATGCGGCGATAAACATATCGCTGAAGATATCACCCAGGAAACGTTTCTGCGCGCATGGCGTTCACTTGATTCATTAAAAGATGAAAAAGCCGCAAAAGCATGGCTGATTACCATTCTCCGCCGTGAAAATGCACGACGTTTTGAGCGTAAACAATTTAATTACTCTGATGTTGAACAAGAGTTTATTGAAGACACGTTTTCAAGCAGTACCGAAGACCATGCTGAACAACATTTATTACAGAGACAAATTTCAAAGTTGGAACTTGAATACCGAGAACCGTTATTACTGCAAGTAATTGGTGGTTTTAGTGGCGAAGAAATAGCAAAGATATTAGATCTTAATCGAAATACTGTTATGACTCGTTTATTTAGAGCAAGAAACCAACTGAAGGATGCACTCGAACAACCGACTATCAGAGGTCAATCCAATGGATGAGCTTAAATTTCGCCGCCAAGCTTATGGTGAGCCAAATAACCAAGATCCCGAGTTCCTTCACGCAGCAATGGAATCGGCAGAAAGAGAAGCCTTTTTAAATACTCTTAAAGGCTTAGATAACAAAATTGAAAAAGCACTGAGCATTGATGTACCAGATGATCTGGTGGCTAAGTTGTTATTACGCCAACAGTTGCAACATCACCATGCACAACGTCGTAAAACAGGATTTGCGTTTGCGATGGTCGCGTCAGTGGCCTTCTTAGCGGGTATTACCTTTACGTTAATGCGTATGGGGCCTGTTGATCTAGGACAACATGCTTTGGCACATGTTTATCATGAAGATAAAGCGCTTCATCTTGATAAAAATGTCCAATACCAAGACGTTAACTTTCAACTAGCTTCGCTTGGTAATATTGGAGATATGCAATTTACCGAGCAGCCAGGTAAAGTGTTTTACAGTACCTATTGTGATTTTCAAGGGGTAAAAAGCCTGCATTTAGTGATGCAAGGTGAACACGGAAAAGTCACCCTATTTATCGTACCCCTAGAAGACAGAATGGTATTAGAAGAAGCTTTTGCCGATAATAAATATAAAGGTATGGGATTTGAAACTGACAACGCATATATGTTGCTCGTTGGTGAAGAGATCCAAGACCTTAATTACGTTAGAAACGAAATTAAGCAAACATTCATCTAGTCCTTTGACAACCAATGGTGCTATTTACGCGCCATTGGTTAGATCTACATCACAATTCCATCATTTATTGAGCCCATGCTCGAATATCTGCTAGCATAGCGCCACAACTAAAAAATGATAAAAGCGTATATATCTCATGACCATTGAATTACCCATTTTAATTACCTTCATTGGCTATCTTGCCTTAATGATGGGCATTGGCCTTTGGGCTTACAAGGCAACTGATTCTGTAGAAGATTACATTTTAGGTGGCCGCGGCATGGGGCCAGCGGTAACGGCACTAAGTGTTGGCGCTTCTGATATGTCTGGCTGGCTGCTGCTTGGTTTACCTGGCGCCGTCTATTTAGGGGGTTTAGGTGAAGCTTGGATTGGTTTCGGATTGGTCTTTGGTGCCTGGTTAAACTGGCTGTTTGTCGCCAAGCGATTACGGATCTACACCGAGTTTACCGATAACGCACTGACCCTTCCCGACTTTTTCGAAAAACGATTTGAAGATAATAAAGGCATACTCAAGTTAGTCTCTGCTGTCACCATATTAGTGTTTTTTACCTTCTATGCGTCGTCTGGCATGGTAGGCGGCGCTATTTTGTTTGAGAAAGTCTTTGGCCTTGATTACACACTCGCATTGATTATTGGCTCGAGCATCATTGTGGGTTACACCTTTGTCGGTGGCTTCTTTGCGGTAAGTTGGACCGATTTCTTCCAAGGTTGCTTAATGTTAGTGGCGTTACTCATTGTGCCCATCGCCATTTTTAGTCAACCAGAAACACAACAAGGGTTTGAAGCACTCGATCCTGCTATGCTGTCATTATTCAGCGAAAACACCACCTTTATTGGCCTCATATCGCTACTTGCTTGGGGGCTAGGCTATTTCGGTCAACCGCATATCCTGTCACGTTTTATGGCGATTGGTTCAGCCGACGATATTCCTGTTTCGCGCCGCATTGCAATGAGCTGGATGCTCATCGCATTATTGGGCGCGTTGGCGACCGGTATCGCAGGAACATTATACTTTGCCGCGAGTCCACTAGAAAATCCTGAAACCGTGTTTATTCATCTAGCACATGCCGCCTTCAATCCATGGATAGGCGGATTACTTATCGCGGCCATATTGTCGGCAATTATGAGTACGATTGATTCACAACTACTAGTTTGTTCAAGCGTCATTACTGAAGACTTTTATAAAAAGTGGTTACGCCCACAAGCGCAAAGCAAAGAACTCATGCTCGTTGGTCGCATCGGCGTACTTGCCATTGCAATCATCGCAGGGATCGTTGCATTGAATCCTGAAAGCAGCGTACTTGGACTCGTTAGCTATGCGTGGGCAGGTTTTGGTGCCGCATTTGGTCCAGTCGTATTAATGTCGCTCTTCTGGCGTGACTATAGCCGCGATGGCGCTGTTACCACTATCGTTGTTGGTGCCGTTACTGTGGTTATTTGGAAGCAACTAAGCGGAGGGATTTTTGATCTTTACGAAATCTTACCTGGCTTCCTTTTTGCAACAATAGCCGGTGTGCTTGTTAGCAAATTAAAAGCACCTTCAGACGCAGTTAAAGCGCAATTTAATGAGTTTGAAGCAAAGCTATAAACTTGTAATTTGGCACTGTCACTAAAAAGCGTACAGGTGTACGCTTTTTTTATATCTCTCTATTAAGCCCTTGAACAACCAGCCGTTACATACTATTAACCATAAGTTAAACTTAGAGCATCTCTCAAGCCTCTATGCTATATGGCTTCTTTTTGAATATTCAATCGAATAGATATTTTTTTGGACATGAAAAATATTTAATTAACTAATATTTAACAACATTTTAGCACTGGTCGGAGTTGTCAGCTTACTATTACCTACCTAATATGCACTGGTCTAACAAGTGGATCTTACAGTTAATTTAAATTTAACACTCATATAAGTAAGACCAATAATAATAGAGATGATAATAATGAAGTATTTCAACAAGACTCTTATCGCAGTATCTGTAGCTTTAGTCAGCACACAATCAATGGCCGCAGGCTTCCAACTTAACAGCCAATCAGCAACGGGGATCGGTCGCGCATTTGCGGGTGATGCTGTCATCGCCGATAACGCATCCGTTTTATCTCGTAACCCTGCAGCAATGGCCATGTTTGACGAGAAGCAACTCTCAATGGGCTTAACGTATGCAGACGTAGAGGTTGAAGTCAGTGATGTGTATATTAATTCGAACGTTGGGCAAATTCACTACGGCAATGTTCCAGACGCAGCCGAAGCTAAAATTATCCCAAACTTTTACTATATTAGCCCAATCAACGACAAGTTCGCTTACGGTGTTGCTATGTTTAGTAACTTCGGTACTGGTACCGACACTGGTGATTTGTCACAACCAAAATCCATCTTAGGCGGTAAAGCGACAATTCCTGCACCCGTCGATTTACTCGGTAAAACTGAAGTAACTACCATTAACTTCAACCTAAGCGCGTCTTACCGTATTAATGACCACTTCAGTGTTGGTGCCGGTTTAGATGTTATTTATGGTCAAGGCACACTGACTCGTTCAGGTGAACTGCCTCTAGCGCCAGATGGTTCATATGTGCCAGTGGATCTTGTAGACGTTGATGCTGATGGTGTCGCCTTTGGTGGTATTGTGGGCGCAGTTTATGAAATTAATGCTAATCATCGTATAGGCGTAAGCTACCGTTTCAGCCCAGAATTTACTGCTGACGGTACCGTAAAGTTTGGTGGAACCGATTATCAAGAGATCAACATCCCGATCCCTGATATTTTCCAAGTTGCTGGGTTCCACCAGTTAACAGACAAGTTTGCATTGCATTACACTGCACAAATGACAACTTGGGGTGACTTCCATGAAATCACAGTAACGGATCCAAGCGAAGCACAACTTAAAAAGTACGCTTGGGATGACTCTTGGCTATTCAGTGTTGGTGGTACTTACTCACTGACTGAAAACTGGACTGTACGCGCAGGCTACATGTTCGACCAAGGTGTTGTTGGCGAAGTCAGCTCTATCTCTATTCCTGATTCAGACCGTCAGTGGTACACAATGGGCGCTACATACAACGTGTCTAAGCATACGAGCATCGACTTTGGTATCGCCTTTATTCGAGGTGAAGAAACACAGCTAACTGAACAAAGTTCTGTTTTAGGCCTTGTGGGTCAGCAGATGCCTACATTAGGTGATGATCTAGGTACTGTGCACGCGACAACGCTATCAAATGCAACTTACTATTCAATGCAGTACAACTACAAGTTTTAACGCTGTATTTACATAAACGAAAAAGCCGCATTCATTGCGGCTTTTTTATTGCCCACATTCCATTAACCCTATTTCATTGTACTCAATCGATAAACCTTGCTAACGTGAGCTTATTACACCTCATTTTGAAACTGAACTTATGCAAAAAAATAATACTCTAGCCGCGATTATCCTAGGAGGGTTTATTTGCCTTGGATTAGTGCTGATGGCCAATACCGTTGGCGATAAGCTAATAAAAATGAAATCAATGGAACGTACCGTCACGGTTAAAGGTTTAGCCGAGAAAGAGGTGCGCGCCAATGTCGCCATTTGGCCCATTCGCTTTACCGAAGTCGATAACGATCTCGACAACCTTTATGCAAATGTGCAAACTAAAACAGAAAAAGTGGCCACGTTTCTAAAGCAACAAGGTTTTGATAAGTCAGAAATAACTATCTCACTTCCCGCTATCGATGACCGATTAGCCCAAGGTTATGCGGATCCTAATGTGAAGTTTCGCTACGCAGCAAGAGTGTCTCTCTCACTCTATACCGATAAGATCGACCTACTACTTTCAGCCCGCAGTAATATGCTGTCACTTGCTAAAGAAGGCATTGCTATCTCAGATCAAGATTACGACAGCAAAGCACAGTTCTTGTTTACCAAGCTCAACGACGTTAAACCGGAGATGATCCAATCCGCAACTCAAAATGCACGCCAAGTTGCCGAGAAATTTGCGAAGGATTCTGACTCAAAATTGGGAAAAATTAAAAAGGCCGCTCAAGGTCAATTTAGCATTAACGACCGAGATAGTAATACGCCGTATATAAAGAAAGTCCGTATCGTCTCTACATTGACCTATTACCTTAATGATTAACCCGCCAAAACACCTTTAGCGCTTTAGCATTAAACGCGTAATGACACGGTCGACAGGTGCTGCAATTGCGCATAAAAGCATATTCATCGCATTTTACTAATGAATAATGATTGCGCCTTTGAAATACATCCATTAGAATAATCTCATGGATGTATTTTAGGTAATCAACGATGGCAACTTACGCTCCCCCCTTTGCACTGCTCTTATTATCGCTAATGTCTAGCCTAGCTTTACCTACATTGGCCTATGCTGCATCGACGGTTGATAGCGTTCCAACCATAACGGTTGAATACACCTCCTACCCCAATTGGGTTGTACTAGATGCGGTTATCGAGCCAACAAAAGCCGCTACGGTGTCGGCGCAGACATCGGGACGTATTATAAAACTCAATTATGATGTGAATGATATTGTCGCTAAAAATGCATCACTATTAGAAATTACCAGTAAAGAGCAAGGTGCGCTATTAGCTGCAGCCGAAGCTGAATATGCAAGAGCAAATGCACAAAATGTCGAAGCCCAAGCGCAGTTGCAACGTTATAAAAAGCTTTTTCCTCAAGGCGCTATTTCTGAAGGCTCAATGGATGAAGCACAAGCTAATGCTAAATCAACTCAGCAAGCAGTCAGTGCAGCAAATGCAGGCATAGTGCAAGCCACTGAATCTTTAAAATATACCGCGGTAAGCGCGCCCTTTGCGGGGGTGGTGACCCAAAGGCACGTTGAACAAGGTGAGACCGTCAGCCCTGGGCAAGCATTATATTCTGGCTACTCTTTAACCCAGATGCGCGCGGTCACCCACGTACCACAACGTTATATCAGCGCCTTAAAGCTGCAGCCTAAGTTCAAACTCACATTAGCCGATGGCAAACACATTTTCAGCGACAAGCTCAATGTATTTGGCTTTGTCGACCAAGCCAGTCACAGTTATAAAGTGCGTATCGAACTGCCCACTGAAATATCGGGTCTCATCCCTGGCAGCCTTATTAAAGCCCGGTTTATTAGCGGTCAACGCCAAACAATGTTCATTCCTCAAACAGCCCTTATCACCATGAACGAGTTAAATGCCGTTTATCTACAGCAGAATAACAAGTGGGTGCTTAATCAAGTCAGAGTTGGCCAGCAGGACAGCGATACAATTGAAGTGTTATCAGGATTATCTAATGGTGATGTCATCGCAAGAGATGCTTATCAGACCTTATTGCGTTTACAAAAGCAGTCTAAACCTTAAGGAGCTGACAAGATGACAAACAGACAAAAATTAGGGATTTCAGGACGCATTGCCGCTGCTTTCCAGCTTAGTGCTATTACCCCTTTACTCGCATTACTCGGCCTTTTACTCGGCTTATTTGCAGTATTGGTGACCCCAAAAGAGGAAGAGCCTCAAATAGACGTCACTTTTGCTGATGTTTATATCCCTTTTGCAGGAGCATCGCCTGCTGAAGTAGAGAGTTTAGTGACCTTACCCACTGAACAAATCATCTCTGAACTTAAAGGAATTGACACCCTATACTCATTTTCACAGCCGGATGGCGCCCTCTTTATTGTTATTTTTGAAGTGGGCATTGCACGTAACGACGCCATCGTCAAACTCTATAATCAGATCTACGCTAACTTAGATAAACTGCCACTCAATGCTGGCGTCGGTCAGCCTCTTATTAAACCTCGCGGCATTGATGATGTACCGATAGTCAGCTTAACCTTGTGGTCAAAAGAGTCTAGTGTCTCAGCCGAGCAACTCACCCATGTTGCCAATAGTTTGGAAACTGAGATTAAACGGATTCCAGGCACCCGTGAAATCAACTCAGTGGGTGCGCACCAACTCACTCTCAATGTCAGAATAGATCCTGTAAAAATGAACTACTATGGGATCTCATATAACGAAATCCATAATAGTTTAAGCAGTAATAACTACGTCTCTATGCCGGCTTCACTAGTACAACAAAACCAAGAAATCAAGGTTCAAACAGGTGAGTTCCTAACCAATATAGACGATGTAAAACAACTGGTGGTTGCGATTAGGGAGGATAGCGATAAGCATACTGCACCCGTATTCCTTGCCGACATTGCCGATATCACCCTTAAAGCCGACATCCCTGTTCAGAGCGCTTGGCATGGCGACAAAGAGAAAATCTATCCCGCTGTAACGATTGCTATAGGCAAACAACCAGGCGTAAACGCCGTCGATATTGCTGATGCAATACTTGAGCGCGTAGATAAAGTCGACAATATATTATTGCCAGACGGAGTAAATATTTCAGTGTCACGTAACTATGGTGAAACTGCGGGTAATAAAGCCAATACTTTGATTTTAAAATTGATGTTTGCTACCTCGGCGGTGGTCATTCTCGTGTTACTGACCATGGGATTTAGAGAAGCACTTGTTGTTGGTATCGCCATTGTCATAACACTTGCCCTCACCCTCTTTGCCTCTTGGGCATGGGGATTTACCTTAAATCGTATCTCTTTATTTGCCCTAATCTTCTCGATTGGCATTTTGGTCGATGATGCCATTGTGGTTGTGGAGAACATTCATCGGCATATGGCGATGGGTAAGCGCACATTCACAGAGCTTATACCTATAGCCGTTGATGAAGTGGGCGGCCCTACCATTTTAGCCACCTTTACTGTTATCGCAGCCTTGCTACCAATGGCTTTTGTATCAGGATTAATGGGGCCTTATATGAGCCCTATTCCTATCAATGCCAGCATGGGGATGTTGATCTCTTTAGCCGTCGCTTTTATGGTCACTCCTTGGTTGAGCCGTAAACTGTTAAAACATGACAGCACTAAAACAGCTGCCGAAAGTGAGGCTAACAATACACAACAACCGCATACCGACGGTCTAATGCTGCGGATTTTCACACGGTTAATTGGGCCATTTGTCATCGGTAAAGCTGCCAGAAAGGCACGCTTTGGATTAGCTGCGGCAATTTTTGTACTCATCGCTATCGCGGTGGCACTGCCTATCGGAAAACTGGTGGTGCTAAAAATGCTTCCGTTTGACAATAAGTCAGAGTTTCAGATTTTGGTCGACCTGCCTGAGGGAACACCGGTTGAACAAACTCAACGCACATTAAAAGCATTAGCTCAACATCTTAACCAAGTTGAAGAGGTCGATAATTATCAGATCTATGCAGGCACCAGTGCGCCAATGAACTTTAATGGTTTGCTTCGTCACTACTTTCTGCGACAAACCCAAGAGTTAGGCGATATTCAAGTTAACCTCGTCGATAAACAACATAGAGAACGTGATAGCCACAGTATTGCTATCGCGGTAAGAGCGCCGTTGCAGGAGATAGCAAAACAATATAATGCCAATGTCAAAATCGTAGAAGTGCCTCCAGGCCCACCAGTGTGGTCGCCCATTTTGGCTGAAGTTTATGGTCCAAGTGCCGCTATTCGCGAGCAAGCTGCAACAGCGCTTGAAGCCCTTTTTAAGCAAACGACAGACGTTGTCGATATCGATATCTATCTACCTGCTAACCAAGCCAAATGGCAGGTCAATATCGACCGCAGTAAAGCCAGTCTACTGGGCATTCAATATAGTCAAATAGTCGATTTGGTCGCCACCAGCATAGGGGGTAAAGATATTAGCTATCTTCATGCGCCTAACCAAAAGCACCCTGTTCCCATCCGCATCCAGCTAAAAGAGGAAGACAAGTTCAATTTAGAGCAGGTGCTAAACCTCACTATAAAGAATAGTAAGGGTCAAGCCATTGCGATGTCTGAGCTATTACAGATAGACAAGGGCGTTATCGACACGCCAATCATCCATAAGAACATGATCCCAATGATCATGGTCGTGGCTGATATGGCTGGCCCCCTGGACAGTCCTCTGTACGGCATGTTTGACATGGTCAGCCAAATCAATGCAGAAGATGGCTTGGGCTTCGACCAACACTACATCAACCAACCTTCAGGCCTCGACAGTATCGCCATACTCTGGGATGGAGAATGGAAAGTCACCTATGAAACGTTTAGGGACATGGGTATCGCTTACGCCGTAGGCATGATAGCGATTTACCTGTTAGTCGTAGCCCAATTTAAGTCTTATAGCGTTCCGCTCATTATCATGGCTCCCATCCCGCTAACGATCATCGGTGTCATGCCCGGTCATGCATTGCTTGGGGCGCAATTCACCGCCACATCGATGATAGGCATGATAGCGCTCGCAGGGATCATTGTGCGCAACTCCATTTTATTAGTGGATTTTATCCATCAAGAAATCGCGGCAGGTGTGCCGTTTGAACAAGCCGTTATTCATTCTGGTGCAGTGCGTGCAAAACCCATTATGCTAACGGCCTTGGCGGCAATGATAGGCGCGCTTTTCATCTTAGATGACCCTATTTTTAATGGCTTGGCCATTAGCCTTATTTTTGGAATTTTGGTTTCCACCCTGCTCACCTTGGTGGTTATTCCCGTCCTGTATTACGCAGTGATGAAAAACCGGTATCAACATTAATATTCAAAACCGCGCAGGCCGCTAACGCGAGCTTGCCTTTTAACTAGTGAGGAATCGATATGTCTACAGAACGTGCCATTATGGCTTTTGCCGGTGTGATGATCTTGTTATCGTTAGCACTAACCTTGTGGGTCAATCACAACTTCGTCTGGCTTACTGCATTTGTAGGCGCAAATTTATTACAAAGTGCCTATACTGGTTTTTGCCCTGCTGCAATTGTGCTGCGAAAATTGGGCTTCAAATCAGAGGCGCAATTGGCAAGAAATGAATAACGTGGTGTTTTTTATTTTGATTAACAAGTGAAATATAG
>NZ_PJBM01000111.1:0-21689 GCF_002836075.1 Shewanella sp. GutDb-MelDb
AACAGCTGAATCTATTAAAGATTTTCGATATTTCGTTCTTGCTCACTTCGTAAAAATGCTGTAACAATGGTGTTACCTGTACGCTAACAGTATGTTGGCTATCAATTCCAATAACAAAAGAATCCAGCAGGTTACGGAGAGAAGCTAAAATGAAAAAGGTTAAAAACGGCTTTAACAAGTCGACGCTCGCTTTGGGGATAGTTGCGGCGCTCGGATTTGGCATATCAACAAGTGCTAATGCAGTCTCATTTAATTGGGGCGAAGTAGAGGGAACATTTGATTCGACCTGGACTGCTGGTGCGAGTTGGCGAGTTGCAGAGCGAGATTGGAACAATCAGATTGGTAAGGTTAACCAACCGCAATTTGATTGGGCTGGTTATTCGGCGTTTGGTAATACCAAATACAGCTCTGCTGAGATTTGGGCCCAACCAGGTTCCTATTCAAGTAACGGTGATTTGAGTAATTTACTGTATTCGCAAGGCGACACCACTTCTGAAATATTTAAAGGTCTGCACGAACTATCTTTAAAGTACAAGAATTTCGGTGTTTTCGCGCGTGGTATGTACTTTTATGATCGTAAGCTCAATGACGGTAACTATGACTTTAATGACCCGCTAACGGGTAAAGAATTTGATCCTTGTGAAGATAGCAAGGCATCAGAAGTTCAGTGTAAAGACATTCGCTTACTTGATGCGTTCGTTTACGCTGATTTCGATTTTAATGATGGTGCTAATCCACTATCCATCCGTGTCGGTAATCAAGTGGTTTCTTGGGGTGAAAGTACCTTAATTGCTCACGGTATCGGATCGATTAACGCAGTTGATTTAAACATCTTGAATGCCCCAGGTGCTGAGCTTAAAGAAGCTTTTAGGCCTCAGGGCATGGTGTGGGCATCTTTTGGGATAACCGATGACTTGTCAGTCGAAGGTTTTTATCAATATGATTGGCAGCCAATTTGGGTACCTACACCTGGGTCTAGTTTCTCAAGTAATGACTTTGCCGGTTATGGCGGTTATAACCAAAATGCCCAGTTAGGCTTTAACTCAAATCCTGACATGAACCTTGATTTCCTTTTGTCTGAGTATAATACGCTAGTGGGTATGGTTGGCTCTGGACAAGTAGATGGTGCAACTCTAGCTCAGCTTGCATTAGCTTATCCGACTAAGGCCACCTTGGTTGAAGATGATGCTTCAGCCAGTGATGATGGCCAATGGGGTGTTAAACTTGGTTATTACGCGCCTCAACTGGGTGAAACCGAATTTGGCTTGTACTACATGAATTATCACAGCCGTCGTCCACTGATTAGTGGTACCACGGCTAATTTCAATGCAGATGCGATAGGCAGAGACTTACAACGCCTAGGTGGAAAAGCGCAGTCAGGCGAAATGATGACGCGTGAAGACCTATTGGCACTGGAAACCTTTTCAAAAGCACAAATTGTTTATCCTGAAGATATTCAGTTAATGGGCTTTAGCTTTAACACGCTTGTGGGTGACACCTCTGTAGCGGGTGAAATTGCCCATCGCTTAGATGAGCCGCTGCAGATTGATGATGTTGAATTGTTGTTTGCAGCAATGCCACAGCAACTCGCAAATGCGGGTTTACGCCCCGATTTGGACGGTATTTCACAAGTTGAAAATTATGGTCCGGGTCAATATGCTGAAGGTTTTATCCGTTTAGATACCACTCAAGCTCAAACAACCTTTACCCATCTATTTGGTCCAACATTGGGCACCGATAATCTGACGATGCTGGCTGAAATTGGTGGCGTTTGGATCCATGATATGCCGAGCTTTGATGAGCTTCGCTTAAATGGACCTGGCACCGCTCGTTCAGGTGGTAACCCTGATATGCCTGGCATTATTGAAGCAGTGCATAACGGTCCAGAAACCAATCCATTCCCAACCGATTTTGCTTGGGGTTATCGTTTAGTGGCTAAGGTTGACTATAACAACGTGTGGGGTGGAGTAAACATCGCACCGAGAGTGATTTTCTCTCACGATGTTGATGGTATTACACCCGATCCAATGTTCCTCTTTACTGAAGGTAAGAAGTCGGTTGCTTTAGGCGTCAACTTCGATTACCAAAGTCGCTGGAGCGCTGATGTCTCTTACAACGCTTTCTTTGGCGGCGTAGGAACGACTAATACTATGGCTGATCGAGACTATGTGTCGTTCAACATTAAGTACTCAATCTAAATCACAAGGACAATAAAAATGAAAAATCTTGCGATATTGTCTGCAGCAGTCATTCTGGCTTTAGGCGCAACCAGCGCTTTAGCAAAAGTATCTGATGCAGAAGCAGCCAAATTAAGTACTGAGTTTACGCCACTCGGCGCTGAGAAAGCAGGTAATAAAGATGGATCTATCCCAGCTTGGGATGGTGGGATCACTGAACCTGTTGCGGGTTACAGTAAAGGCATGCATCACCCAGATCCGTTTCCAGCAGATAAAATTGAATTTACCATTACTAATGCTAACAAAGATAAATACAAAGCATTTTTAAGCGACGGTCAAATCAAGCTTTTTGAGCTTTATCCTGAAACTTTTAAAATGAATGTTTATCAAACGCGTCGCTCAGCGTCTGTGCCACAGTTTGTATACGATGCGACTTTGGCTAACGCGACACGCGCCGAGTTAATTGATGGTGGTAACGGTATTACGGGGGCATCTATTGGTATTCCGTTCCCAATGCCTGCAAGTGGTTTGGAAGTGATTTGGAACCATGTGCTGCGTTTTCGCGGCGTAGATATTAAAACCTCTCGTAGTCAAGCCGCACCAACAGCAGGTGGTAGTTACACACTGGTTGAGACCGGTGAAGAGATCCGTTTTCAATATTCTCGTCCAGAGATGACATTGGATAAACTCGCAAAAGAAAATACGCTGTTTTTCTTTAAACAAGTGGTGATTCAGCCAGCTCGTTTAGCGGGTACTGCACTGCTTGTAAAAGAAACAATGGACCAAGAGAAGTTGCCACGCCAAGCATGGACTTACAACACGGGTCAACGTCGTGTACGTAAAGCGCCAAATGTGGCATTTGACACGCCAGGCACGGTTTCTGATGGACTAAGAACGACAGATGATTTTGATATGTTTAACGGGTCGCCAGTGCGTTACAACTGGGAGTTGGTCGGCAAGCAAGAGTTATATATTCCTTATAACGATTATAAGCTGCATTCCGATAAGATTACCTATGATCAAATCATCACTCCAGGTCATATCAATCCAGAGTTTGTTCGTTACGAAAAACATCGTGTATGGGTTGTTAAAGCAACGCTAAAAGAAGGTATGCGTCATATCTATAAAGCGCGTACTTTTTACATTGATGAAGACTCGTGGCAGGTATCGGTAGCTGATATCTATGACAACCGAGATGAGCTTTACCGTGTGGCAATTGCTCATGGATTGAACTACTACGAAGTACCAACTCAGTGGAGTACTTTAGAAGTATTTCATGACTTACAGTCTCGTCGCTATATTGCAATGGGTCTAGATAATGAAGGCCGTATGTACGACTTTGATGCAAAATTGAGTGAAAGTAATTTCACTCCCGCTGCACTAAGACGCGCTGGTATTCGTTAACCCACTTAAAGAGGGGCGCTTTGCCCCTCTTATATTTAAAGGAAGTCTGTATGTCGTTTAGCATGCTTCGATTTATCTCTCTTTTGAGTATCGCCAGTATTTTTAATTCTTCTGCTTTATTAGCGCAAGAACAAACCCTAGAACAACAAATTCAACCCCTTGCTATCCATTCGTTAGTCCTCGATATTGTTCAATACGGTAATACTTTGGTTGCGGTTGGCGATCGTGGCCACGCATTTGTTTACGATAAAAAATGGCAGCAAGTCAACACTCCTACATTTGCTCTATTAACCAAAGTTTTTTTTGTATCTGAAGATGAAGGTTGGGCAGTTGGCCATGATGCTACGATAATTCATACCGAAGATGGCGGCTTGACTTGGCAGTTACAGATGCAGGCCCCTGAAATTGAAAAACCTTTTTTAGATCTACACTTTTTTGATAAAGATAAAGGTATTGCAATCGGTGCTTATGGTCTTTTTTATCGTACAAATGACGGCGGTAAAAATTGGATCAGTGAGTACCATCAAGAGCTTCTGTTTGAAGAGGATGTCGCTTATCTTGAAGAGTTAAAAGCAGAAGATGAAGCACTGTATTTGTCAGAGCGTAACAGCTTGCTACCGCATTTTAATCGCGTGGTGTCTGTTTCGAATGAGCTACTCATTATGGTAGGCGAACTGGGGCTAGTCGCCATATCGAGCGATAAAGGTGTCCATTGGCAGAAAAATGATTTTCCCTACGAAGGCTCACTCTTTAATGTAAGTGTCGTCGATAATAGTGTTTATGTTATGGGGCTTAGAGGGCATCTTTTTAAGTCAAATAAAGACTTCGCGACATGGCAGGAAATTATGTTGCCTGTCGACTCGACAATTAATGCAGGGATCCTTTTAGAGGGTTCTGTGTTGCGTCTAGTTGGTAATGCTGGCGTTATTATTGATGTTACGGAAAACGGTGACGCGCAACTGGTTGAACAACGACAGGGCGAAAATCTAGTCGCAATTGCTAAAGACTCCACGGGTATGTTGTGGGTTGCAGGCAATAAAGGTCTCATCAAGTTAGAACAAAAATAATAGGACCTGACTTATGTTAGATAAACTCGTAAATGGCATTGAAACCTATCTTTTCAGGCATCGCGCTTTCGTTATTTTCTTATTTATAATCACCACTCTTTTTTTAGGTTTGCAAGCAAGCAATCTGAAAATGGATGCGGCATTTGTTAAAAATATTCCGCTAAACCACAGTTATATGAAAACCTATTTAAAACACCAAAAGCAGTTTGGTGGAGCCAATAGCGTTATGGTGGCGGTTGAAGACACTAGCGGAAATATCTTTAACGCGAACTTTTTTGATGCACTCAAAAATGTTCACGATCAGCTATTTTTTATCCCTGGTGTTGATAGGGCACAGGTTAAATCGCTATTTTCCCCATCGACTCGTTTTACTGAGGTGGTCGAAGATGGTTTTGCCGGTGGTCCCGTTATACCTGCAGACTTTACGACGACTGATCAAGGCTTAGCTATCGTTCGGGGCAATATTGAGAAAGCGGGAGTCGTCGGTCGACTTATTGCTGAGGATTATTCTGCAGCAATGGTGAGTGCTCAGTTAATGGATTTCGATCCTCAAACCGGTAAGCCTCTTGATACGTTAGCGATTGCAGAGCAGTTAGAGCAGGAGCTAAGAGCTCAATACGAAACTGATGATATAAAAATTCATATTATCGGTTTTTCTAAAATGGCTGGCGACGTTGCTGAAGGTGCAAAAGGCGTATTACTATTTTTCTTAATCGCAATTGTTGTCACCGCGATTATGGTTTACTTTTTCTCTAAATCAATCGTGCTGACTCTATTACCGCTTGTTTGTAGTCTTACCGCAGTTGTTTGGCAGCTTGGTTTATTAACGGTTGTTGGCTTTGGTTTAGATCCCATGTCTATCTTGATACCGTTTTTGGTCTTTGCGATAGGCGTAAGTCATAGTGTACAGATGATTAATGCGGTCAAGCGTAGGGTCAATGATGGGCACAGTACTAAAGCTGCGGCGGCGCTAGCGTTTAGAAGTTTATTGATCCCCGGCGGCGTGGCTCTCCTATCAGATACGATAGGATTTATGACGCTACTGACGATTGATATTGGCATTATTCGCGAACTGGCTATTTCAGCCTCTCTTGGTGTCGCGGTCATTATTCTGACCAACCTCATTTTGTTGCCACTTGTTATTTCTTATACGCAAGTTCAGGCGCAAAAGAACACTGCACCTGTTAAAGCCAATAATATTTGGGTCAAGCTGTCAAAGTTTGCAACGCCTAAATATGCAATATGGGTTTTACTCATTACAGCTGGTTTATATGCTGTTGGTTTACAACAAGCGAACAAAATGAAAATAGGTGATCTTCAAGGCGGCGCTCCTGCACTGCACTTAGATTCTCGATATAATCAGGATACTTTTTTCATTACCGATAAGTTTACAATTACCACCGATGTAATGACTATTATCGTAGAAGCATTCCCTGAAGCTTGTACCTACCACTCAGTATTAACGCAAATTGATGAATTTGAGTGGCAATTGAGTAACACTGCTGGTGTTGAATCAACGGCAAGTCTGGCCTCTGTCGCTAAAAGAGTAAACGCTGGCTTTAATGAAGGTAATCCTAAGTGGCAAGTCTTGCCTAGAAACACAGCCAGTCTTGTGCAAGCAGTAGGGCGGGTGCCAACAACTTCAGGTTTATTGAACAGCGATTGTTCTGTTATGCCGGTGTATCTTTTCTTAAAAGATCACAAAGCAGAAACCATTGAAGTCGTTATTAATAAGGTCAATCAACTGCAACAGCAGATGAATAATGAGCAGCTTACCTTTAGGTTAGCATCGGGTCCTGTTGGCGTGATGGCTGCAACTAACGAAGCGGTTGCTGAAGCGCAGCTGCCAATGATGCTTTACGTCTATGGTGCCGTATTTGTGTTGTGCTTAATTAGCTTCCGTTCTTTACGGGCAACCATTGCGGTTATTTTACCTTTGTATGTGGTATCAACCTTAGCGCAAGCATTGATGACTCAGCTCGATATTGGTCTTGCGGTAAGTACATTACCGGTTATTGCCTTAGGCGTCGGCATCGGTGTTGATTACGGGATTTATATTCTATCGACGATGGCGGTAAGATTAAGAGATGGCATGCCAGTTCAACAAGCCTATTACGAGGCGTTAGTAGAGCGAGGCAGTGCGGTTATCTTTACCGGTTTAACACTTGCGATAGGGGTGAGTACTTGGTTCTTCTCTGCCCTTAAATTCCAAATGGACATGGGTATTTTGCTCACCTTCATGTTTTTGGTGAATATGCTAGGTGCTATCATTATCCTACCGGCGATAGCCGCGGTATTTTGGCGGCAACCCAAGTAAATGAAACAAGAAGAGAAGCTAAAGCTTCTCTTTTTTTTTGCATAAAAAAACGCTATCAGCGATTGTTATTTCACCAGACAGCCAGAAAAGCTGCTAAGCAATGTTTTAAGGAGGCTCTACCACTAAAATAGTTCTCGAATTATGGCAGGTTTAGTAATAGACTTCGCGCTATGACCTAGGTCACAGAAAAAGGCTCAGGTCAGATTTGAAGCATCCATAAAAATATAAAAGAGCTGCCATAGCCCCCTAAGGAATCACCAACATGGCCTTGAAAGATGCAATGCCTTCAGTACTACTAGAAAATGTCGTTAACCTTATTAATTCAAAAGTGCCTCATTCACACGCAAAACAAGTAGAACAGTTTGCTACTTGCCTATACGCGCATATGTCGAAAGACGATCTCAATGCCCGTAATGACAGTGACCTTTATGGTGCTGTTTTGAGTCAGTGGAATGCCCTTAATAAAACCTCCGTTGGGGAAGGGCACATTCGTGTGTTTAACCCGAGCCAATCGAAGCATGGTTGGGAATCGACCCATTCGATCATTGAGATCATTCAACCCGATATGCCTTTCCTAGTCGATTCTGTCGGCATGGCTATTAATCGACTCGGTATTACGGCGCACATGATGCTCCATACCCCAATGGCTATTGAGCGCAAAGATGGCTCAGTCATTCAAGTCAGTTATAGCGCTGACGAACAAGCTGATGTTGATAAAGTTGCCGTCTTTTTGATTGAAATTGATAGACAGAGTAGCGAAGCGGATATTAAAGCCTTAACCAAAGAGATTGAGTCGATAATTGCGGA
Source organism: Shewanella sp. GutDb-MelDb (assembly GCF_002836075.1). Taxonomy (NCBI): domain Bacteria; kingdom Pseudomonadati; phylum Pseudomonadota; class Gammaproteobacteria; order Alteromonadales; family Shewanellaceae; genus Shewanella; species Shewanella sp. GutDb-MelDb. Next base: position 7,773 of record NZ_PJBM01000111.1, read on the forward strand.
CGTCGCAATATCGGTCAAAGATTGGAATGCAATGTCGGCCAAGTTGGGCGAGACGATTACTGAACTGGCTAACCGTCCTTATCCTGGTACTAAAGCAGAGTTAAGTGAAGCGACCAAATTTCTCGATTACCTCAATAACCACCACTTTACCTTATTAGGTTACAGACGTTACGATTTACGTAAAGTGGAAGGTGATTTAGAACTAGTTGCAGATAAGACAACAAGCTTGGGCTTGATGACTAAATCGGCAAAAACTAATACTGAAACTGGTCTATTACTGTCTAACTTCTCTGAAAGTGCCCGCAAAGAAGCGCTTGATACAAGTTTGTTGGTATTGACTAAAAGTAGTGAAAAGAGCCGAGTTCATCGTCCAGCCTATGTCGATTATATTGGTGTTAAGCGTTTTGACGATAATGGTAATGTTATTGGCGAAGATCGTTTTATCGGTTTGTACGCCTCTAACTTATATAACCGTAGCCCGCGTGAGATCCCATTGCTTGCAGAGAAAGTACAGCGCGTGCTTGACCGTTCAGGACTAACACCTCGTTCTCACGATTATAAAGCATTAATGCATATTCTTGAGACGTTACCCCGTGATGAGTTAATCCAGGCAAATGTAGAAGAACTAGCCCGTATTGCACACGGTGTACTTGAGATGCAAGACCGAGACAAGCTAAAATTATTTGTCAGAAAAGATGGCTTTGGTCGATTCTTATCTTGCTTAGTATATGTGTCTAAAGACCGTTACAACACTAAGCTACGTGAAGATACCCAACGGATTTTAGCTCAGCATTTTAATAGTAGTGAAGATGTTGAGTTTACAACATATTTCTCAGAGTCAACCTTGGCTCGTACTCATTACATTATCAAAGTTGATAACAATAATATGGATGTTGATGTGGCAGCGATAGAGAATAATTTGACTGAAGCAGCTCGTTCTTGGGAAGACAAACTGGGCAGTGCTTTAATTAGTGCTCAAGGTGAAGAAATTGGCACAAGCTTGGTTAAGCGCTACGTAAATGCGTTTCCTCGTAGCTATAAAGAAGATGTACTACCCAGTTCTTCTGTCGTTGATATTCAACAGCTTGAAGCATTAGATGACAATCATAAACTGGGCATGCTGTTTTATCAGCCACAGGAAACGGCGCTTAAAAATAGTAAAGTGCGTTTAAAGTTATTCCATAAAGATGAACCGATCCACCTTTCTGACGTGTTACCTATGTTGGAAAACTTTGGCTTACGTGTCATTAACGAACGTCCATATGAAGTCATCAATGCTGACGGTGCGACTTATTGGATCCTAGATTTCCTCATGACAACACAAGCTGTTGCCACTGACAATTTAGCTGATAGCCAAGAGCGATTCCAAACTGCACTGTCGCAAGTGTGGAAAAAAGAGCTTGAAGATGATGGTTTTAACCGCTTGATACTATCAACCGGTTTGACGGGTCGTGAAGTGTCTGTATTGCGAGCTTACGCTAAATACATGCGTCAAATTGACTCTACCTTTAGCCAAGCTTACATCGAAGAAACGTTTTCTAGCTATCCTCAAATAGCTGATTTACTCGTTAAAATGTACATTCGAAAATTTAATCCAAAGTTGAAGACGCGTACACTAAACAAGTTTATTGAGCAGATCGATCTTCGCCTCGATGACGTTTCAAGCTTAGATGACGACAGAATTATTCGCCGCTATCTTGATTTAATCAATGCAACAAATCGTACTAACTTCTATCAAGTTAGTGCTTTAGGTAGCGCAAAATCATATATCTCCTTCAAGTTCGCACCAGAACTTATCCCTGAGATGCCAAAGCCATTACCTAAGTTTGAAATCTTCGTTTATTCACCTCGGGTTGAAGGTGTACATCTACGTGGCGGTAAAGTGGCTCGTGGTGGATTGCGTTGGTCTGACAGAAGAGAAGATTTCCGAACTGAAGTGCTTGGCCTTGTAAAAGCACAGCAAGTTAAGAATACGGTAATTGTTCCTGTGGGTGCTAAAGGCGGTTTTGTTTGTAAGCAACTGCCAACAGACGGCGGCCGTGAAGCCTTTTTTGCCGAAGGACAAGAGTGCTATCGTCTATTCATTCGTGGCTTACTCGACATTAGCGATAACATTATTAATGGCGAACTTGTAGCCCCTATAAATGTGGTTCGACACGATGAAGATGATCCATATTTAGTCGTTGCAGCCGATAAAGGTACGGCGACTTTCTCAGATATTGCCAACGAAATCGCTGACGAATACAACTTCTGGCTTGGCGATGCGTTCGCTTCTGGTGGTAGTAACGGTTATGACCATAAGAAGATGGGAATTACAGCACGTGGTGCATGGGAATCTGTTAAACGTCATTTCCGTGAAATGGGCGTTAATTGCCAAACAACAGACTTTAGCTGTTTAGCTGTCGGCGACATGGCAGGTGATGTATTTGGTAATGGCATGTTGTTGTCTAAGCATATTCGCTTAGTTGCTGCTTTCAACCACATGCATATCTTTATTGACCCTAATCCTGACGCTGTTAGCAGCTATGTCGAACGTGAGCGTTTATTCGCATTACCTCGTTCAAGCTGGGAAGATTACAACGCTGAGTTAATCTCGAAAGGTGGCGGAATATTCCTGCGTTCTGCGAAGTCTATTCCACTCTCTGCAGAAATGAAGAAGATGTTAGGCACTCAAAAAGCCTCAATGCCCCCCCTTGAGTTACTCAAAGAGTTACTCAAAATGCAGGTTGATTTGATCTGGAATGGCGGTATTGGCACTTATGTTAAGGCCACAAGAGAAACACATGCAGAAGTTGGCGATCGCGCCAATGATTCTATCCGTGTTAACGGTAACGAAGTTCGAGCCAAAGTTGTTGGTGAAGGCGGAAACTTAGGCTGTACTCAATTAGGTCGTATTGAATATTGCGCTAATGGCGGCCGCATGAATACCGACTTTGTTGATAACGTGGGTGGTGTTGATTGCTCTGATAACGAAGTAAACATTAAGATTTTACTTAATGCGTTAGTCGCTGATGGCGAAATGACCGTTAAACAACGTAACCGCTTGTTAGTAGATATGACGGATGAAGTTAGCCGTATCGTTCTGCAAGACTGTAAAGATCAGACGCGTACTATCTCTGTTACTCAGGTGCGTGGTGCTGAGCAATTAAAAGATCAAATTCGTTTTATCCATTACCTCGAAAAAGAGGGTAAGTTGGACAGAGCGCTTGAGTTCTTACCTAATGAAGACGAGCTTGCTGATCGTTTAGTTAATGGCAAGTCACTGACTCGTCCAGAGCTTTCTGTACTCGTTGCTTACGCTAAGATGGTGCTTAAAGAGCAATTGTTGACCGTTGAAATCACGGAAGATAGCTTCTTAAGTCAGTTATTGGTTGCCTATTTCCCGCAGCAACTTCAAGAAAAGTACACGGTCAATATGGCGGCTCATCCACTGCGCGGTGAAATTATTGCTACTTCATTAGCGAATGAACTCGTTAATGACATGGGTCTTAATTTTGTTCAACGTATGCAAGATGAGACAGGTGCCTCAGTAGCTGAAGCTGCCATTTGTTACACTATGGCTCGCGAAGTGTTTGGTTTGGCTGATTTAACTAAATCAATTACTGATCTAAATGGCATTATCCCAGCTGTTGTACAGTGCGAAATGTTACATCAGTTACGACGCAATATTCGTCGTGCTAGCCGTTGGTTCTTACGTCATCGTAACCGTAACCTAAATATTGAACAGACTATTGAATTCTTTAGACCCGTCTTTGATGAGCTTAAAGCAAATGTGCATCAATATATGGTTAACGATGAAGTTGCAGGCATACGCGCAGAGTCTGATGCACTGATTAAAGAAGGTGTACCAGAAGATGTAGCGATGGTCGTGGCTAACGTGAGCACGTTATTCTCCGCGTTAGATATTGCACAAATTTGTGATCTCGAGGCCAAGCCAGTTCCCTTGGTTGCGGAAACTTACTTTAAGTTAGGCGCTAGTGTTGATCTACATTGGTTCCTCGAACAAATTAGTGCACAACCGGTAACGAATCATTGGCAAGCACTGGCAAGAGCTGCATTTAGAGAAGAGCTTGATTGGCAACAGCGTTCACTGAGTTCAGTTGTCTTGAGAACTTGTACTGAAAGCTGTGATGCTAGCAAGATCATTTCAGAATGGATTGAATCAAATCAAGGCTTGTTGGAACGATGGTTCCATATGCTGGCTGATTTCAAGACTTCGCAAAGCCATGAGTTTGCTAAGTTCTCTGTAGCCCTACGTGAACTTAATCTTTTGATCCTTCATTGTGAAGGTCAAAAGTAATCTGATATAAATCAGAAGCCCTGGCAAATGCCGGGGCTTTTTTCGGTCTAGGAGAAAACATGTTTTATAAAATCGCACAAAAGTTCATGTTTCAGATGGATCCTGAATTGGCGCATAATTTCGCTATCGGCAGTTTAAAATCCACAGGCAATTCACCACTAAACTGCTTCTATGCGCAAAAGATAAAACCTGCACCAGTCACTATGATGGGCCTGACATTTCCAAATCCAGTCGGCTTAGCGGCGGGAATGGATAAAGATGGTGAATGTATTGATGCATTTTATGCGATGGGATTTGGTCACGTTGAAGTCGGTACCGTTACGCCACGTCCTCAAGCAGGTAATGACCAACCCAGGTTGTTTAGACTTAAACCTGCTAAAGCGATTATTAATCGTATGGGTTTTAACAACAAAGGCGTAGATAGTCTGGTTGAGAACCTGAAAGCGGTTAAATCAGCAGCAATGGTCGGTGTGAATATAGGTAAGAACAAAGACACCCCCGTTGAGCAAGGAAAAGATGATTATTTGATCTGTATGGATAAAGTTTATCCATATGCAGCGTACATTGCGGTTAATATTTCTTCACCCAATACACCCGGTTTACGATCGCTACAATATGGTGATCTGCTCGATGATCTTTTAGGATCACTTAAGCAGAAGCAGAAGGATCTTGCAGAAAAGCATGGGAAATATGTACCAATAGCATTAAAAATCGCACCAGACCTTTCAATCGAAGAGATTGAAAAGATTGCAGATTCACTTATTCGTAATGAATTTGATGCGGTAATTGCCACCAACACAACCTTAACTCGTGATGGGGTTAGTGGTTTGCTCAATGCAAACGAAGCCGGTGGTTTAAGTGGTAAGCCACTGAATTCATTGTCGACAGTGGTAATAAAGCAATTGTCAGATTGTCTTAAAGGACAAGTGCCTATCATTGGGGTTGGTGGTATTAATAGTGCAGCCGATGCTTTGGATAAATTAGATGCGGGTGCTCAAATGGTGCAGATTTATTCTGGATTTATTTATCAAGGCCCACAATTAATAAAAGAAATTGTTGAAGCATACCGTATAAAATAACAGCAATAGCATGGTTGATTAATTAATCGATCATAAAACGATCATTTAGATCTCGCAATAGATCCAGGTGATCGTTTTTTGTTTTATATGATCGTAATGTTTAGTTTAAATTTATTTTGATATTGATGAAATTTTCATCTATTATTCAATTGTATCTAAATAAAGGTAAACATTATGTTATTAATGCCAAAAAGGGATTGGCAATGGGGATATAACGAAACATATGGTGTATTAACTGTTTCGTTAGGTCGTGATATGGAATTTCTATCACCTTATAAATTAAAGTCCCTAATACCTGATGCCAAAATTACAACTGAATTTAGCGTTGAGCATGCTAAGTTCTATATTGCTTTGGTTGACTGTTTATCAAGAACCCTTTCTCTAAACGATGCGCTTATCGTCCAAATAGCATTAAATGCTACTGCTGCACATTTTTTATTAAAACCACAAATGCCTAAGTCTTGGTTTTTCGAAGCATCACACGAATGTGTTTATAGCGATATAGGTAAGATTTTCCAACTGAGAACCTGTGAGCATAGTGTCTCAGCAATGGTTATTGAGTCAGGATTACAAGCATCGCTTATGATGATCTTATCCCCAGAATGCCGCTTAACGGATTCAAAACAATTGACTCAATTCGAAACTATTAAGGTTATGCATAATCGTTTAGCACCTTTAACTGTTGAGAGAAAAATAAACGTCGCATAATCAATATATGTATCAGCTTTAAAGTTGTAACTCGTTATTTTTTTCTCTATTTAATGCATAAAAAACCGGCAACTGATGTTATTCAGTTGCCGGTTTTTTAATACTGTAAGCTAGTGCTTTAATATGGTCATAAAAGTGGATTAACTTGTTGGGCAACTGATTTCGACAACGCTATTAATTAGAATTTCGTCTACTGGAGTATCATTTCCTTGAGTAGTAACAATACTAATTTGGTCAGCGACTTCCATACCACTAATCACCTGGCCAAATACCGCATAACCTGCACTCGAAGCTGATGCATTTAAGTGTGGGTTATCTAATATATTGATAAAAAATTGCGATGTAGCTGAGTTGGGATTATCGGTTCGTGCCATTGCAACTGTACCGCGTTCATTACTTATGCCAACACTCGCTTCGTTAATAATCGGGTCATTGGTAGGCTTAAAAACAAGCCCTGTGGTGAAACCTCCACCTTGGATCATAAAGTTGTTAATGGTTCGATGAAAAAGAGTGGCATTGTAAAAGCCTGTATCGACATACTCCTTAAAATTCTGTCCTGTAACCGGCATATTGGTTAGATCAACTGCCAGAGTCATATCGCCTTTAGTCGTTGACATTAAATAACACACATCTGCTTTTAGCTCTGGTACTACTTTTGGTGGCTCTGGGCTATCTGAACTCTCAGAGCCACAAGCGACAATGGTTAGACAGGCTAGTAGTGGGAACAGCTTTTTCATATTTAGACCTTATTATTATGGTTTGTAATTCAGAGCAAGGGTGAGGATCCATTTTGATGATTTATGTGGCGCATTTGTTGTGTTGGTGTTTTTTATGCAGTTTACATGCTACGGAGTTGTGAGCAATAGAGGATAGCGGCTAGTTACAAAGTGTTGCAGTTTTAGGCAGTTAGACAAATTATGTCTCAATGGTTAATCTGTGCTTTTATTGAACAGTTTGGCGCTTTTTTTTCCGTTACTGACACTAATCTATTTTAGGTTTTCATCGATTAATGCCTCGCACCTCATCGCAAAGCCCTGAAAAACACAAGCGTTTCATTGAAACTCCCACAATATATCGATTTTAAGACAATATCTTTTTATCATTTAGTGGCGCTTACAGGTATAATCACCAACTAATTTTTATTCAGTGTCTATCTATCGATGTTAAAATTTTTTGCTGCAGCTCCTCGGGGCTACGAATACGCGTTATCGCTTGAATTAGCGGAGCTTGGCGCTTCAGATATCAAAGAAAGTGTCGCGGGGGTTTATTTTTCTGCTTCTCTAGAACTTGGTTATCGGATCACCTTGTGGTCGCGACTAGCCAGCAGAATCATTTTAGTGATCTATAAAGGTCCGTGTGAATCTCCAGAACAGCTCTACAATGCCGCTTATGGTATTGACTGGCAGATGCAGTTCTCTAATCGTAGTACTTTCAGTGTTGATTTTCATGGCATGGGTGGTTTTATTAATAATACCCAATTTGGTGCTTTGAAGATTAAAGATGCGATTGTTGACCGTTTTCGTGATGATGATTTTGCGCGTCCCAATGTTGAAAAAATAGATGCAGACTACAAAATTGATGCACATTATCGCCGCGGTGAAATTACCCTCGGCATAAACTTCTCTGGGCCTGCATTGCACAAACGTGGCTACCGTTCAACAACGGGTGAAGCGCCGCTAAAAGAAAACCTCGCGGCAAACATGCTAGTACGCAGTGGCTGGAAAACGTCACCAGTTACCTTGCTCGATCCTTTTTGCGGTAGCGGTACAATCTTGATTGAAGCGGCTATGTTGGCATGTGATATTGCGCCAGGGATCCATCGAGAACGTTTTGGTTTTGAGAAGTGGTTACCTCATAACGATAAAGTATGGCAAGAACTACTCGATGAAGCGCGTGCACGTGCATCGATTGGTAAAACGCGTTGTAAAGTCAAGTTTTATGGCTCAGATATAGACTCAAGATTGGTCTCGTTGGCTAAGCATAATGCCGAAAATGCCGGCGTATCAGAGTTGATTAATTTTGATGTATGTGACGCGTTGAATGTAGCTCCTCCTGAGGCTAGCGGTTATTTAATTACTAACCCGCCTTATGGTGAAAGACTGGGTAATGTGACCTCTTTGCTACAGCTTTACTACCAACTAGGCGATAAGTTTAAAGCTGAGTTTGGTGGCTGGAGCTTGGCAATACTGAATAGCGATGTCGAACTGTTATCAGCGTTAAAGCTTAAAGCCGATAAACAGATGAAGATGAATAACGGCGCACTAGAATGTGCTTTCAATCTTTATACTGTCCACGCAGAGAACACTCGCCGAGTTGATCCGGCGAATATTCAAAGAGACGGTGATGTCAGTGACATTGCGGTACCTTTTGCTAATCGTCTTAAAAAGAACTTTAAACAGTTACAAAAGTGGGCCAAAAAAGAGGGTATCGACAGTTATCGTTTATATGATGCCGACATTCCTGAATACAATGTTGCTATCGATAAGTACCTCGACCACGTGGTTATTTATGAATACGCTGCGCCTTCTGAAATTCCTGAGTCAGTCTCAAAGCGTCGTCTAACCGATGTGCTTATTTCTTTGCCGCATGCGATAGGGATCGATCCAAATAATATTGTTTTGAAAACCCGTGAGCGCAAAAAGGGCACAACTCAATATGAAAAAGTCAGTGTAAACAAGCTTGAATTGATTACTACTGAGTACGGTGCAAAGTTTAAACTTAATCTTAAAGAGTACCTTGATACTGGATTATTTTTGGACCATAGGTTAACTCGTAAGTTGGTTGGCGAAAAATCTAAAGGTCGCAGTGTGTGTAATCTATTTGCTTACACCGGAACCGCTTCGGTTCATGCTGCAATGGGCGGCGCAACTTCGGTCACCACTGTTGATATGTCAAATACCTATATCAATTGGGCGAAAGAGAACTTTGCACTGAATGGTTTGAATGATGATAAATATCAGTTTGTTCAAGCTAACTGTTTACAGTGGATTAAACGTACTCATGACCGCTTTGACCTGATCTTTGTCGATCCACCAACCTTCTCAAATTCAAAGCGCATGGAAGACTCTTTCGATGTGTTGCGCGATCATGTTCCATTGCTCAGTAATTTAATCAAGCTACTTAACCCAGGCGGCGAGATTATTTTCTCGAACAATAAGCGTAAATTTAAGATGGAAATTGCGGATTTAGAAGCGGCTGGTATGAGTGTGAAAAACATTGATAACCAGACGCTACCACTCGATTATAAGCGTAATCCGCAGATCCATAATACCTGGCTTATTACGCATGCCGAGTAAGGCCTGTTCCATTATTTTATATCACACAGATGCCTGCCACCTGTGTGAACTTGCAGCAGGGTTACTTCAACAAACACAAGTAACCTTTGTTGCCCAAGATATTTGCAATAACGATCAATTAGCTGAAGTTTACGGCACTCGCATTCCTGTCATTAAAAAGACAGGGTGTAATAGTGAACTAAACTGGCCATTTGACCTCGAAGCATTAGAAGAATTTTTAGGAGCGTAAGTTGAGTTTAGTACGTATAAATAACGGCTCTTTAGCCTACGGTTATACCCCGTTATTAAAAAAAGCTGATTTCACAATTGAACCTGGTGAACGTGTTTGTATTGTAGGCCGAAATGGTACTGGTAAATCCAGTCTTATGAAGGTACTAAGTGGCGATGTACTGCTTGACGAAGGTGAATTTAATATTGCAACCGACGTCAAAGTCAGCCGCTTACAGCAAGATCCACCCAAAGCTGAGCAGGGAACTGTTTATGCTTATATTGCAGCAGGCTTAAAAGAGGTTGGTGAAAAACTAGAACGTTATCATCAGCTCTCTCATGATGTTGCAACAGCGTCTCCCAACGAAATGGATCGAATGCTGAAGCAGATGGAAAGGCTTCAAGGCGATATTGATCACTTAAATGGTTGGCAGTTAGACAGTCGTATTAACCAGAATTGCGAACTATTAGGCTTAGATGCGGATGCATCATTGTCCGAGTTATCGGGCGGTTGGCAGCGTAAAGTGGCTTTAGCACGTTCATTGGTTAGCGATCCAGATCTGTTATTATTAGACGAGCCCACTAACCATCTCGATATTGATACTATTGAATGGTTGGAACAGTTCCTACTCAGCTACCGAGGCGCTATCGTCTTTATCAGTCACGATAGAGGCTTTATTGATCGAATGGCAACTCGTATCGTTGATCTTGACCGCGGTATTGCTACCTCTTGGCCTGGCAGTTACCAAGCTTACATCACCGGTAAAGCGGAATGGTTACGAGTAGAAGCGGAGCAGAATGCTCATTTTGATAAAAAGCTTGCAGAAGAAGAGACGTGGATCCGTCAAGGCGTAAAAGCCCGTCGTACTCGAAATGAAGGACGCGTGCGCGCCCTTAAAGATCTTCGTGAAGAACGTATGGCACGTCTTAACCGTCAAGGTGGCGCTAAGATGGCTGTGGCGGACACTGACCGTTCGGGCAAGCTGGTATTTGATATTGAAAATTTAGAATACAACCTTCCTCACAAGAATCTGGTTAAGAACTTTAATTCAACCGTGATGCGTGGTGACCGAATTGCACTTATCGGTCCGAACGGTTGTGGTAAGTCAACGTTAGTTAAACTGCTTATTGGCCAGTTAGAAGCACAGTCTGGTAGTGTAAAAGTGGGTACAAAGCTAGAAATAGCTTATTTTGACCAATATCGTGAAGCTCTTGACCCTGAAAAAACGGTAGAAGAGAACGTTGGTGAAGGAAAGAAAACAGTCACGATTAATGGTCAAGACCGACATATTCTAAGTTATTTACAAGATTTCTTATTTTCACCTATGCGAGCACGAACACCTGTTAAAGCGTTGTCTGGCGGTGAAAAAAATCGTCTGTTACTCGCTCGGTTGTTGCTTCGTCCTGCAAATCTTATTATTCTCGATGAACCGACAAACGATCTAGATATCGAAACGTTGGAATTACTTGAGTCCTTACTTGCTGACTATAAAGGGACCTTGTTACTCGTCAGTCACGATAGAGCATTTATAGACAACACTGTAACGAGCAGTTGGTGGTTTACAGGTAATGGCGGTTGGAGTGAGTATGTTGGTGGTTACCAAGATGCGGTATCCCAGGGCGCTAAATTTTATTCTGAGGAACCTCAGGAGATAAAGAATGTCCAAACTGCAGTTGCTGAGAAAAAGCCAGTAGCGGTCGTGAAACCGGTAAAAAAATTATCGTTTAAAGTACAAAAAGAATTAGAATCATTACCTGCAATGATGGAAAAGTTAGAGCAGGAACTAGAAGCATTGCAAAGTATTATTAGTGGTCCTGACTTTTATGCTCAGGAACAAAAAACAGTAAATGAGAAGTTAAAGACTTTGTCCGATAAGGAAAGTCTACTTGAGAGTTACTTTGAGCGATGGGAAGAGCTCGAGTCATTGAAGTAAGCTAAAAATAAAAAAATGGGAAGTGAGTTCATGAAGTTTAAGTTGGAAAAAACCCTATCCTTAGTGGCTGTAGGCGTATTAAGCGTGCTTCAAGGTGCACAAGCTGCACCTGTATATGAAATAAAAAATATCGACGCGGATACGTTTAACCTAAATGGTACGATCGAAAATACCCGTAACGGTTATGGCATGTCGGTTAATAACAATAATGAAGCAGTTGGCGCCGCTAAGGGTAAAAAGAAACTCAATGTCGATGAAGGTGATGATGGTGTAATCGACATTGAAGACGGTGTTTCCGATGCTGAAACCATTACTTACTCCGTTAATTTGCCCATTCTAGCCAATAATTTCACGTTTACCTCAATTGAAAATGACGCAGCAACCCCTTGGTTGCCAACATTTGAAAGCGTAAACGGCACTACTGCACCGACTTTTCCAGAAGTTGATCCTGTTAACTCAGTTGATACTTTTTACTACGGCATTAATGATGCCAAAGTAAAAGTAGGCGAAATGACGGCTGCCGAACAAAAAGTAGATTACTCGGGCTCAAGCACGACCCAAGAGTATTGGTATTATCGTGAATATGAACAGCGTGGTTTTGTTAAATCTGGCACTGATACAGAAATTGCCTTAATTCCACCCTATTTTGAGTATGTTTCTAAGCAAGACAGTGGCGATGTTACGGTTAATGTGGGTGGTTTTTCGAGTGCGACGGCAGTCAATAGTGCCAATATGGTTACTGGCTATGCCAGTACTGATATTAGTAAAAACAGTGCCAGCATTATAGATTCATGTGTATCGAACAACAGCGAAACAGCTCCCACTGATATTTGTGTTCAGAATAGACAATATCCAAAGAGTAATGGCCTTAGAGATATACAATATCAAACACGCGGCTATGTTTGGCGTTACGACGCAGGTGCTATTACTGAGGAGTTTCTTTTACCTTTGGGACTCGAAACCACTAACGATGGCGTTTATATTGGCCAAGGTTTAGGGATCAATACTGAGGGTGTCGTTGCTGGCCGTTCACATGTTTACCGCAAAAATGATAAAGATAGATTGTATTTTGATGCCGCCTATTGGACTCAAGGTGCTGATGGTAGTTACCAATACAACTGGGTCGACGTCGATACAGTGAAAGATGTGACTTCATCTATCGCTTATGACATTAATGACAATGGTATATTGGTCGGTAGCTATAATAAGTATATAGAAGGTTATCGCAGAGATAAGTTCTTCTATATCGATACCAGTGATGCTAATGCTGAGCTGATAACCCCGTTTGATTTCTATAACAACGTGTCTGATCTGTCGAGTCGTGGTCGCGATATCAACAACAATGGGCAAGTCGTTGGTTATATTGAAACGACTCATGATAAAGAAAAACCGCGGCCAAAAGCGGGCTTCCTTTATGATATCGCCAAAGATGAGTTTACCAATCTGAATGAATTGTTGACTTGTGAGTCTAAAGGCTTCGAAAAAGACGATGCGGGTAAATGGATTCGCAATAAAGTTGAAGTTGAAGATGGCTCTGGAAAAACGTTAACTTACAACAGCGAAATCGTTATAGTTGAAGCTAACAGCATTAATGACAGTGGCACGATTGTTGGCACAGCCTTTATTCGTAAACCGTCGTATAAATTTGATACGGACGGTAACTTAGTTATTGGTGACAATGGATTACCATTCTTCGAGCTTAATGGTTATGGCGATCCAGTTACTTCTTTCTTACCTCGTATGATGGTTCTGCAGACTTCTGGTGCTGAAATTACTGATGAATGGAAAGCGGCTAACAACTGTATTGATGAAAGTGGCGAAAGTGGCGACTATGAAAGAAAAGGGGCGGCGAGCCTCGGATGGTTGTTAATGTTACCGCTGGTTTGGTTGAGACGCAGACGGAAATAGATGAGTAGACTAAATCGAGGCAAATGCCTCGATTTTTTTTATTTTTATTTTTATCCCACAACTCAATAGCTTAATATTTGACCGTCAGAATGGTCGCATTTTTTGATTGATCTCTACCGCAAAAAGTTTTATTCATAGTGCTGAAGCATTAGAGCTTCAATCATTATGGAAGAGAGGACGCTTGCATGAAGAGACAAAAAAGAGATCGATTAGACAGAGCTTTTTCGAAAGGTTTTCAGGCTGGAGTTGGGGGCCGTTCTAAAGAGATTTGTCCATATTCGACACTCGACTCAAAATCACAATGGCTTGGTGGTTGGCGAGAAGGTATTGATGATAGGTTAAGCGGTTTGTTTAATAAGTAACGTTTACCTAATATTAAACATGAAAAAAAGCCCTCATAGTTGAGGGCGTTGTTTATCTTATAATACTATAATTTGGCGCTTAGAAGCTTGAGGTGTCAGTAAAAATACCGACTTTTAAATCTT
>NZ_PJBM01000112.1:0-21478 GCF_002836075.1 Shewanella sp. GutDb-MelDb
AATGTACAGTCGGTCATTAATAATCTAAGGGGATGCAACCTACTAATCTTTCATACTATTATAATTATCAACATGATAGCCAAAAAAAATCATTACAATGTTAAGATCGGAGTCAACTTATGCCCGACATGCTTAGATGGAGAAGGGTTTAATCAGCTTTACAAGCTTCTTTCTCAGACAGCTAGTGACAACATAGTCTTTGAGTTAACTGAAAATTCTGGCGTTGAATATACAAGTCAAGTTATTGATAGAATACTTAAAATTCAATTGCTTGGCTACGACATTGCGATTGATGACTTTGGTGTAGGAAATAATAACATTAGTCTTCTAGACTCCATATCACCTCGATTCGTTAAAATTGACAGGTTGTTCGTTACGGATATTGAAAATAGTGAGCGGCAAGTTTCTATGGCTCGCAACCTAATAGATATAGCGAAATCACACTCATCTATAATAATCTTTGAAGGTGTAGAAAGAATATCCCAAAAAGATGCCTTAACTGATATAGGAGGGCTCATTCAGCAAGGACACCTTTACCATTTAAGTGAAGATAACAAGTCATGAGTGAGATGCTTTGATGACGCACCATGTAATGTGACGCATACTAATGGTGATGATTACTCATCGGATTTTAGATATCTTTCACATTGTCTGGCTCGCTACTTTATCCAGAGCCATAGGGTCATTTGATGATACAGATGATTTACTCTTCTTCGCGCTGAACAGCGCTTCATACGACTTCAGGTCTCACGGACACAAACGAGTTAACATCTTCTCAAAGTGGTTCCAATGACCTGTAGTCTGCACATGTGGAAGATACTGCTGAGGCTCACTTTACGCCATATATGAACAAAATTATCCTGCAATAAAGTCTAATCGTTTACATCAAAGTGAGTTACTTTTACTGGTCTAAACGCGAGTAGGTCGTGACTCATTTCCATTTAGCCGTTGATAACGGTTATTTCGCAAGCTGTGGCAATCAGGAATACCAAAAGCAGTGCTACAAGTAGAATGTATGCGTAATAAATAAAGAATGCTCACTAGAGTAATTGGTGATGCCGTTCAAGTCGCTCAGAGACAAAGCATTATTAAAGGCTCCCGTTGCGTGAATAAAATGGTTTCAGATTTTTAAATATGCGGGGAATAGGCCTATATCACCAACATTAGTCTTATTTGACTGTAACGTTTGTTGGTTTTTTTTACATTTAGTTTATTTTCATAGAAAACTATCGAGTAACACTGCCTCCATATTTTACATTAGGTCAAGCTATAACAGCCTTTCAGCATTAACAGCCCTCATACTATAAGTGTAACACCTGCTTAACATGTTGTTTTTGTATGGTTTTTGTATTCACAATGTCGATTAGTTATGTTTAGATTGCTTTACCGAACACCTTGTTTGACCATAGATAGAGTCAACTAGTACGTACGGTTCAATACTTTTTAGTTAGCTCAACTTTAGTCAGCTAATAACGTAATATATCAAGGACAGATATGAAATTATTTCCCCCTACCACATTGGCAATAGCCTTATTAAGCGTAAATGCAATGGCCGCTGAGGATAACGCTTTTCAACATGAAGCTACCGTTGGTTACCTTACCAATTCAGATGAAATAAGTGACGGCATTCTCGGTGTTAGCTACCGATATTATGCAAGTCCTGTTGAGCAAAACTCCAGCCCTTATGCACTCAACGGGTTTCTTTCCCAAGAGTCGAATATCGGTGCAATCTATTCAGATTTTGACGTGTTTGACATTAACACCGTCGGTGTTGATGGCACTTATGTTTTCGATTCCAATTGGTTTGTGGGACTAAATTACCAACGTACTGGTATTGGTATTGGTATTGGTAATGTTGACTTCAACACCTACGGTATTGAGTTAGGTTATTATGTTAATGAGAACACCTCATTGTCAGCTTTTTTTGATGATGGCACAGCTGACAATGCTGAAGAACGCTACGGCTTAGCCATTCGTCGATATTTAGCGTTAGACTCAACGCCCGGTATTGATTTGTCGGCTAACTGGTTGCATGCGGATTCTGAAAACTACTACATTTTAGGTGCTGACTGATACGTATCTAACTCATGGTCAGTTGGCTCAGGCTATACGCGTGATGCTGATAACGGTGATTTCGACCTAAGAACCGCGTATTGGTGGCGTATTTCCGATGATTTTTCGGCTAATGTTTCTGTTTCAAAAATCATAAATGAAGATATTGACGGTGTGGACCTAGGTATTACGCTTACAGGTCGTTTTTAATCTAGTGGCTATTCAAGCTTGACTAATGCTTGCAGCATCTGGGTGACCAGTTTGAATAAAGGCAACTTAGATGCTGTAGAGAGTAATGCTATAACTGAAAACGTAAATGTGTGCAATAGCTTGCTTTAAGTGCGCTGATGCTTAAGCAGTAATGGCTTTTGCATCACGTTCTATCTTAGGTTCTTAAGTAAAAGGACATTCCAATGCTCAAAAAAATTATTATCCTTATCTTTATATTCAATACCTCTACGGTGTTTGCTTATTACCCTACCTATGTAAGTCAAACAAAGCACTTAACAACGATTGGCTACAAACATAATAATTGGAGAGATATTATTGTTGATAGCACCAGTATGGGAAAGCCGATCCATGATGAAGTGAAAGAAATACTTAGCACCATTAATAATAAATTATTTGAGGTAGTTGAGGCAGACGCTAGAGAAGAGATTAATGATACCCCCACTCTAAGGTTTAGAAAATTAAAAAGAGCTCAATTAATAGGACCTTTAAATACGAAGATAATCACACAAAGTAATGGTGTAGTTACCGTTGAGCTTAGCGGCTTTACATTCGATGCAGAAGTAAAGGTTGATTGGCTTGGGATCACTCTATATGGAGATGTTGATACATCTACTCTCAGGTTTGCTGCCGACTATAACGTGAGTACTGGAAGGGTTTACAATCTTCGAGATATTGGCAATTTGCAGGTGGATATAGACATTGACGGTAATGGCATTATAAACAGTATAGTGGCTGAAACTTTAGATGTATTACAATATATTTTCTTCCCGGATTCGGTACAAGATGCTGTAGATGAAGCTATCAATGAACTCAACGATAATGAGTATTACGTAAAGGCTTTTGATAACGTAATTCTTCCGCAAACTTGGATTGTAGATGGTATCGATATAGGCCTTGAAATAAAGGATGCGATAAAAGGAATTAATCCTGGGGAGTATATTTCAATCAGCTTATCTGAATGGGATGAACGTTATTACGAAGGCTCAAAGTATCGTTATTACTATAAGAATAGAGCCGTCATTGATATCTCGAATGAATATAAGTTTGATTATGGTAACGAACCGGTTTATGCGACAGGGGATTGGATTAACCCTTGTGCGGGCCCCGGTGGAAGTACCAGTGGCTGTTACGAACCTTAGAAATTAAAACGTCATTAATAAAGGGGATATTTATGAATAAAATTATAATAGTTATTTTTTTATTAAACACACTGGCCTTTTCTGGCTGTACATCATTAAACGACGTACAGCCCAATAGTGATGTTCCAATTGCGAATCAAATTAATATCGGTGATACCGTAGTGATAACGATGCTAACTGGTGAGGCTATCGAGTTTTCAGTAGAAACAATCACGAAAAATAAAATTTCAGGCGAAGGACAAAATGTAGATGTAAAAAAAATAGAAAAAATAGAAAAAAGAGAGTTTAGTGGCGCTAAAACTAGTCTTTTGGCTATTTCAATTGCGTACCTTGTTGGGGTTAGCTTTTGGGGGGTCCTTTTTTAAGATGGGTTCTTCGTTTTTTGAAACGATAAAGTCCGCGGTAAAAGTGGGCTTTATTTTTGGGGAAGCTATGTTAGGTGTTCTTTTGTGAAAGTGTGGCTATTCTTTCTCTACTAGTCAGGGATTAACTAATCTTTTTTTGTGGTTTTTCGCAGGCAGTAAGCCCCTTTTAGTATTCAAGGCGGGATCAAGTCGATAGAGGCCGACTGCTCTGATGACTTAGAGGTTATTCGGGTGGCTGCACAGGGCTTATGATGGTGACGACCTCTTGTCATGACCCTCGTGCTATAGCTGATGGCATCATCTTCCAATCGAAGCATGCGAGTGCAGTTGCGGCAATGCTGGACAATATGATTACAGAAGTTTCTGGTTAGTTACCAGATTTTTGGTTCTTCTCAAATCTGGGGCTGGGTCTTTTAGGGTATCTACCCATTAATATGTGTGGGTCCACACCAATTTTATCCCTTGAATAACAGCACCTCATATTTTTGGGCTTTTAAATCGAGAAGATAGTGCTAATAACAGTTCTTTAGTATTATTAATGGCAATGGATAATTAGTTGACAATAGCTAACAATCTCTTATGGTGGATTCATCTAACGATGGTTTTTTGAGCCGTAGTGGTACTTGAGACATACCTACAAGAACTCTAGTTCTGCAAGGACGGTAAACAAAATAAATGTCCTCTAAGCCAAAACTAGAAGGGGACGGGGGAAATAAGCTAAGGACTCCTTATTGAAAAGACCTCAAACAATTTTCTGATATTTTGGACCTGTAAGCTTGTTCTTAAGTTGCTTTCCAATTTAATAGTTGTTCTGAGAACCATTCGCTAAATCTGTATCTTGGAGCTGTACCTGAACCTCCGGCACTCGAAAGTCTAACAATACAGTTTTTACTCGACATTAATTTGAGGATATTGATTAACTCGTTATGCTCTTCTTCATAGTAGACGTAATCCTCATGAAAGCCACCATAGGAATACTTTTTGCTGGCAACGGAAAAGTCACGCTGAAAAACCTCTTTAGGGTCTTCTAAGTCTGTCTTCATTTCCTTCAAGAGTGTCGGGTGGTCTATGCAAAGACTTTTAAAAACTTCGTTTTGGTTAACTCGATGTTCTTTGAGTTTTCTCTTATCTGTGTATTTAGCTGCAAAATAATTGCCACAAGCACCTGTTGCAGTACCGATTAAAAATCCGATCCCTGTACTCAATATGTCCATATGAGGTTAACCTGAAAACTTTTCTGAGACGATTGACAACAGCTCATAGCAACAACCTGCAAATTCAAGCTTTAGGTCTTCTAAATCATCACCATGAATAATTATTTGGGGCGACTCCTTATGTATAGGGCAAGAAAGGATTCCGACAGTTTCTCTTACTTGTTCTTCGATTGAGTTAAAAATGCTTTGCCTTAACGCATTACCTACGGAGTTTACTTTTACTTCTTTACCATCGACTTTGAATGAAATCTTTAACATTGGTTTACGCTATTAAATTTGTGAAATGTCATAGGGTTTTCATTGAGGCATTACGTATGATTTGCAAGAGTAGTGCTGGGTAAATATATGAATATCATAGAAAGAAAAGGTTAAACTTTAGATTTAACTCTTAGTTGCTTGTTGAGAGTTTAAATGAGTGGTACAAATAGTGCGACATTAACGAATTAACTCAACTTGGGTCATTTCTGAATTAGTAAATGGGTGCTTACCTCGCATCCCCTCGCAATGATAACTTGTGAACTCGGCCAGACCTGGAAGGGAGCAACCGCAGCAAGTGACTCATGTGCCGAGGTGTGGCTCTGGGGGAACCTCCAATCTCTTAGTACATCAATAACTTAGCTCAGAATAACCTCAGGTGATACACTTGGTGGTACACTCTATGAGTAAAAGTAACTCTGTTTCATCCCCTTATTTGTTCCAATCTCGTCATGGCATCTGGTATGCGCGAATAGTCGTACCTGAAGAGCAACGAAGTTCCTTGATAGACGATAACCGCCAGAGGTTACTCGCAGTCTCTGTCGGTCGATAACCAAAGGGCCGTTGACTTGACATTAAAGGTTATTTTACTGCCTATATGTGACTATTAACAAAGACAAAACAATGTGCGTCAAGCGACAAATATCAATAAATATCAATAGATAATCATCTATATTGTTTCTATACGACAGTTTATCCGTTCCAGTTTGATTACCCTAAACTCTTCTTATCTCTATCAACACCATATAGCCCTCATTATGTTTCATCAAGGCAGTTGGTATTGCTTTTTAAGGTATTCAAAGATGATGTATTCTATTTCAAAGACTCGCCTGTACCTGGCTACCGATAGTCTGGATTGGATGATAAACCGCAGCATTAAACAATCTCTCTCGCTGCAAGATGCCGTGCCTTTAGCTGCTGGGGAAGACAGCGTTCCCAATAACCCCGTAGAAACCTTATATATTCATATTCCCTTCTGCCACACTCTGTGTCGTTTTTGCTCATTTCATAAGGTTAAGTTTCAAGAGACCCTCGCCAGAGAGTATTTTAAGGCATTGAGGCAGGAGATACGCGAGGTCATCAGCAGAGGCTACCGCTTTAACCGTGTGTATATCGGTGGCGGCACCACTACGATCCTCGAAGATGAACTGATTAAGACGATAGAGCTTATCAAGAGCTTGACGACAATCCGTGAAGTCTCTTGTGAAAGCGACCCCATCTATTTCAGTGAAGGAAATCCTAGTCAGCTGAAGGGCTTAGTAGATCGTATGTCGATCGGAGTACAGAGCTTTGATGATGTCATACTCAAAAGCACGGGGAGATTTGAAAAGTTTGGCTCAGGTGAGCAACAGGCTGAGTATGTCAGTCGTGCTATCGAATTATTTCCTACTGTCAATGTCGATATGATGTACGGCTTTAAGGTGCAGACTGCAGACTCGGTACGACAAGACCTGCTACAGACCATGGCGCTGAACCCAGATCAAATCACAACGTATCCCTTGACGGTTGGGATTGGAAAGAACCGCAAGAAAGCCGGATGTTTGGCAGGAGACCCTCATGAACTTTGGCCTCAGTTTTTGGCGGTGAAGCAAACATTGGCACAGCGCTATGAAATGGATTTCCCCTGGACCTTCAGTCGTAATTTTGGGCAGCCAGTGAAAAATAAATATGTACTCGACGGCGAAGATTGCCTGGGCGTCGGCTCTGGAGCGTTTGGCCGTTTTGGCGAACAATTTCGTATCTCAAGCTTCGATATTGCAGATTACATCCGCTTAATGAACCAAACCCAATCCGGTACTTGTTACACTAAACCGCTAGAAAGTAAAGCGGTGATGCAGCACCACTTAATGATTATGATGGGACACGGACATCTGGATAATAAAGTGTTTAAGGATCATACCGGCCGTTCTCTGTGGCAGGCTTTTCCGCTGGAAATGAGTTTTTTACTGGCATCAGGGGCAGTTGTAAAGCAGGGTGATGATTATCACACCACTGAGCAAGGGCAATTTATCGCCCTGAAGATGTTTGTTGGTTTCCTTAGTGGCATGGATCACCTCAGAGAGCAGGCGAGGGATCTGCCATTAACCAGCATTTAGTCATTAATGACTACACGCTGGGGTTTCTATTTGAAGTTAGCCTAATACTCATATACTTCAACATAAAAGGCCTCACAGCGATGTGAGGCCTTTTATTTTTCTGCTAGAGCGTATGTTCAGAGCCTAAACTCTTATCGATATGGTTAAGCGTCAGATCTAAAGGTAGATGAGGCGGTTACACAAAATGATTTACAGATAGTAGCTGATCAGGCTGAAGCAATAGGGGGAAGCTTGCAATCAAATTGTTTGCTCCCCCTTTTGTTTAACCTTCTTTCTTTTGATTTGCTTTTAAATATGCTCTGGACTTTTCGAGTGCTTCTTGGATCTCGGATTTCATTTGTTGAAGTTCGGCGTAATTTTCAAAAAAATAGGTATCAACCAAATGCCTTATGTATCGAGTGGGTAGTTGATTGAGAGTAATACAGCATAGATCAGCAAGGTAGTCTTCAGGTAACTCGTCTAACAAACCTTCATCTGAAAGCAGCTCAAGTAAAAGAACTTCATAGTAATTTCTAATTTCTAGTTGCATACACCTCTCCCTGAATCGTCTCTGTATATGACGTGGTCAATCTAATGAGACTGGATTTTTAAGCTTATTCGGACCACACAGTATTGGCGGCTAAAAACAGTTGGCTATGTCGAATGTTCAGCAAGTCCTTATCGTTACTGTATCCCCCTCCAATGACACAAGCAATGGGTATTTCGGCTGACTTTGCTTGTTGTATTACGTCCTCATCTCGCACAAATATCCCCGTGGTACTGATATCAAGATAACCCAGATTGTCATCAGCGTGAATATCGACGCCAGCATCGTAAATGATAAGATCGGGTTGGTGCAGGCGAATAAGATAAGCGAGGGCTTGTTGCACCGTTTCTAAGTACTGTTTATCAGTGGTTCCCCGCGGCAGTTCAATATCATAATTCGATTGCTGCTTTCGGGCGGGAAAATTTTGTTGGCAATGGATAGAGCAAGTAATGATATCGTCAAAAACAGTCGTTATTGTCGCGGTACCATCACCTTGATGTACGTCGCAATCGAAAATTAAAACAGTTTCAATATTAGGCTGCTTTAATGCTTGCAGCGCAGCGTAGCTCATATCATTAAAGATACAAAAACCACTACCAAATTCATGGTGAGCGTGATGATAGCCACCACTCAAGTGGATAGCACAACCGTACTCAATGGCTTTTAAACACGTCAGTTCAGTCCCCGCAACAGAGTAGAGTGTTCTTTCAACTAGAGTCTCACTCCAAGGAAAGCCAATCCGACGCATTGATTTAGTATCAAGTGTCCCTGTAATAAATCCGCGGACATAATTGGGACAGTGAATACTGGCTAATTGGTTTTGAGTGACTTTTTCTGATGCAAAAAATTGCGATTGTGAAGCTATTTTTTGTTCGAGTAAGTATTGGTATAAATAGCGGTATTTTGTCGACGGAAAGCGGTGTTTGGAAGGTAACGCCAGCTTGGAATAGCTGGCGTGATAGATCAACGGGATCATACTCTAAGAGACTTAAAGTTGTTTTATTGCCCAGCCCATGAATTCTTTACGTGTTTTCTCATCTGCGTGTAGCCACCAGTACTGCAACATCTGTTCAGCTTTTGCGGCATCAGCAGCAGTTGTTGTTACTGTTTGAGTCGCTGTAACGGCAGTCGCTGCGACAATAGGAGAAGGTTTACTTACTGGAGCCGTAGGTACAGCTGAAGCTGCCGCTACGCCGCCAGTAGCAACAGCAGCTTCTACATCAACATCTGTTGCTGTGTTGCCGCTAAATAGACGCGAGACAAAAGATTCCTCAGCGATATTAGTCTGAGTAACTTGGTAATTAACGACCTTATTATCTTGTCGAGTGATGACGACTTGAGGAGCCTTGGCAAACTTAGCGGGATGCTTTACAAAATCACCGTCAGCGGGCTTCATGTGATACTCATAATCACCATCCACTTTTAGAGTGATGATAAAAGGCGAAGACTTAATATTGGTTTCGCTATCACTAAAATCATCTTCGACAAGATCATTGTATCGAACGGCGATCTTGTGGGTACCATTGCTGAGTTCGAGTTCAGACTTATGGTTAAATAAACTGGTTTCAACTTCTTGCCCATCAAGCGCGATATATTCAAATGACATTGGAATATTCAAATTTGCAGCAAATGCTGCAGAGGAACCACATAAAGCGAGAATAGCGGTTATTGGTAGTAGCGGTTTCATTATTGCTCCTTAACGATTTTGGCCCTTGAAAGGTCGCTCGAATAATTGGATACGATCTTCAATGTAGCTGGTGGCTTGTCGACACTTGCCGAGGCGAGAGTGTTGAGCAAGGATCTCATTCTGTAGCTTTATTTTGTCAGCACTATGACAGTTATCAAGAGAAGATTGCAAATTTTCAATTTTTTGTTCAATAATCTTAGCCCAGTTCAAATGTTTGTTAAGTTCTTCATACAGTTGATGGCTATTTTGCATAACATTTGATGCGATCCAGCTAAAGCCGCTTTGCTGGTGAGCTCGAACTCCACGCTTTATTGCATGCGCGCGTCGAGTGCGTTTTTGCTGTTCTAACGACTTAATATTAATACCGGTTGTAGCAAGTGCTCGGCGAACGGCACTAAAGCGGTCTTGTATTTTTTCACAGCTAGATATAATGGTGTAAGGAGAGCGTTTAGCATTGATGAGTTGTTGTAGCTGAGCTACATTTTTTGAAAGCTGATCGATACAAGGTTTAAGTTGAGCGCCTTCTTGCACAAATAATTCATTATTAAAACGCTCAACGTCTTGCATCATTTTTCGTTGTCCAGCGGGCAAGTGGGCATCGTGTTGCAACACCTCTTGTTCTAGCTGCTTTAGCTGGTATTTAAGTCGATTGATGAGTTCGCTGGTTGTCATGCCCATGCACTCCAGGCCAATTGTGCTGCGATTAATAGAATCATGGTAACGAAAATAGGGCGAATGAACGGCAGTCCAAACTTAATGGCTGAATGTGCGCCAATATAAGAACCAATCATCATACAAATCCCCATAGCGAGCCCTATGGTCAAATGAACTTGACCCATGACCAAAAATATAATGAGCGATGTTAAATTGCTGGTAAAGGTCATTGCACGAGCAAGCCCTAAGCTATAAAGCAAAGGCAACTTATGCATACCTGTACTGGTGACGGTCCAGAATGCACCAATGCCTGGCCCTGCAAAGCCGTCGTAAAACCCAAGAGGTAAGCCTTGCAACCATTGCATTCTTTTACGCTTAGGTTTTACCGGTATTTCACAGTTTTTACAGCCCATGGCGTTAGGCTGGAATAGAGTATAAATAGCGATGGTGATAATAATTAACGGTAGCCATTTTTCCAGCCACTGGTTATCGATAATCGAAACCACAAATGTGCCGATAACTGCGCCGATGAAAGTGGCGATAAAAGTGTGATACCACAAGCTAGGAGAGAATAATCTTTGCTTATAATAAGTAAATGCCGCCATAGATGAGCCAAAACAGGCTGCCAATTTATTGGTGGCAAGTGCCATGTGGGGAGGGATCCCCATGGCTAATAATGCAGGGATAGAAAGCAGTCCACCGCCGCCAGCTACAGCGTCGATAAAGCCTGCAATTAAGCCTATCAATGCTAACAAAGCCCAGCTACTTGGCTCTAGTAATAAATCCAATCGTTGTCCTATTCAATAACGCGTCGAAAAGGCGGTAGGGCATCTAATAATGATTTTCCATAGCGCTTGGTGACTAAGCGTCTATCTAAGATGGAAATCCGGCCATAATCCTGTTCTTTTCGAAGTAATCTACCACAACTCTGTACCAATTTGCGCGAAGCATCTGGGATTGTCAGTTGTAAAAAGGGGTTTCCACCCTTTATTTTAATATATTCTGAATGAGCTTGCTCAACCGGTGACGTTGGCACTGCAAAAGGTAACTTAGTAATGATGAGGTTAGTTAAATAATCACCTGGTAAGTCGAGGCCTTCTGAAAAACTGCCTGTACCAAAAATAATACTGGGTTTGCCATCATCGCAGCGTTGTTTATGTTGCTTTAGGATCTCTTGTCTTGGCAACACGCCTTGGACCAGTAATCCTGTTTTTATTTTACTTTCAACAAGGTCTACGACTTTTTCCATTTGCCAATAAGAGGCAAATAACACCAAACTGGCCATTTCATCTTCAACGAGTGCGATGATTTGCTTAGCGAGCTCATCGGTATAGTTGTCATGTGTTGGCTCTGTATCCATATGGGGTAAGAATAACGTCGCATTTTGCTCAAAATCAAACGGTGAGTCGAGCGCAAGATAGCGACTGCCATCGTTTATGGATAAGCCCACTTGATGAGTAAAGTGATTAAAGTTATTGAGCGCTCTGAGTGTTGCACTACAAAGCACCACACCAGCCGCCTTTTCCCAGAGTAAATTCTCTAACATAAAGCCGACTTCGATCGGTGAGACACTGAATAAGTAATCAGCCTGCTTACCTGTGAGTTGTTCAATCCAGCGTGCCATTGGCGCACCTTTAGGGCTATCTTGCTTAGCCATCATTTTCCACAGCTTTTGCAAGTTTTCAATGCGCTGCAGCATAAAGCCTGTTTCTGACAGTAGCGCTTCAGATTGGTGCTTGGGAATATCACCATCTTTTATCGCTTCATTGAGCAAGGCCAACATTTTGTTGAACTGTTTCAATGCCACATTGGAAGCTGTAGCGAGGTTTTCGGCAAGAATAAGCAGTGCTGGTGGTAATTTACCGTGTTCGAAACGAAAGCGGTTTTCTGGATTATCAAATTGGTTAGCTTGAGCATCACAAAAGTGAGCAACTTGATTGAGTAATCCGCTAATATCGCCAACATGGTCGAGCATTGCCTGTGCAGGCGCAATGATATAATTGCTCTTAATCTGGTTTTGAAGCTTTGAGGTTGTTTTGGTGAGTTTTTCAAGCCAATCGGTCGCGCCACGGATGGTGGATTGAGCGCTACTAAAGTCACGAGCAACAATGGGCAGGTGGTGTGCTTCATCGATGACATAATAAAGATCTGCAGGATCGGGCAGAATGACTCCACCGCCCAATTCCAAGTCGGCAAATAGCAGACTATGGTTGGCGATTAATACATCCCAGGTATCGAGATCTTCTCGGGCTTTATGAAAAGGGCAATTTCGATGACTTGCCAATTGCTTATGACAGCTATGCTTATCACAGGCAATCTGTTGCCATAAGTGATCCGGCAGAGGTTGAGTTAATGTATCGCGCTCACCATTCCAGCGAGACTCTTTATAGTCCTTTAGCAGTCCCTCTAACATATCAACCTGGCTTTGATCTGGCTTTGATTGCCACATCGCCATTTGATTACTGTCATCAGGACCAACAAGCATCTCTAACTTAGATAAACACACATAGCGTTGTCGTCCTTTGACTAAGCCAAAGGTAAAGTCTAGACCGGAGTGTTGCAGAAAAAAGGGTAAATCTTTATGCAGTAATTGCTCTTGCAATGCGACGGTTGCAGTCGCGATACAGACCTTTTTTTTATTTGCTAACGCTAAAGGAATTGTCCCCAAAATATAGGCCAGTGATTTACCGATACCAGTACCAGCTTCGACCACGATGATGCGTCGCTGCTTGTCATATTCCCCCGCAAGGGTTTTTGATATTTCCGCAACAATATAATTTTGCTCCCGGCGAGAGCGAAAATTGGGCAGAGCTAAAGCAATACCTTTATATATAGTACGGATCTGAGTTTTAACGTCTGCGGATAACATGAATGCACTGGTCCAGTAAATAATGCTGTACATAATAACAGTGATTACATAGCCTAAGAAGTGTTAAGTGATTATTCGTGAATTTATTTGAGTAAACAGCCATGACCTCAACAACCAATGTGCTTCAGACAATAAAGGGGCGGGTGCTAACCCGCCATGCAATACATCGGCAAGATGGACTGTGCCTACAGTACTTTATTGCCACACAATCTGGGCCGGTGACCGTTGAGATTCCACAGCAAGAACATGTGTGTTTTATTCGTACGATTGATGAAAATATTATTAATCAACATCAAGAGTTAAAGCACATTCGTCGTAAGCGGCTAACGCTTAAAAGTTTCCAGCATGAAGACGTCACTGCGCTGTATACCCGAGATCTGAGACATCAGCGCAACCTAATACGGATTGCGAAAGACCAAGGTATTGAACTCTTTGAAAGTGATATTAAAGCTGAACATCGATTTTTAATCGAACGCTTTATTGCTCTTGATGCTGAATTTAGTGGTCATTTCGAACCTGCTGTACAGGGAGCCCAGCCACGTTTTATCGCTCATAAAGCCAGACGAGCAGAGGCTGTACAATCGCTTAAAGCCATTTCACTCGATTTTGAATGCAGTTTTAGTGGGGAACTCTATTCTGTTGGTTTATACGGTCAGACAGAAACGGGTGTGGTGTTTGAAAAAGTCATTATGGTGGGTGAGCCACAACCGGTTGAGGTTGATTATATTCAGTGGGTTGCAAACGAACCGGCACTCATTCACCACTTGATTGCTTGGTTTGCAGATTACGACCCCGACATTGTCATTGGTTGGGCGGTGGTGACTTTTGATTTAGCCCTATTATATCGGCGCGCGAAACACCATGGTATTCCGCTTACTATTGGGCGCAGCAACCAAAATTTGAGCTGGAAAGTTGATGATAAATATAGGCCAGAGACACTGCGATTACCAGGAAGAGTGGTACTCGATGGTATTGATTGGTTGAAAGCGGCATTTTATCAGTTTGATCGTTATTCACTTGAGTTTGTGTCGAGAGCATTGTTGGATGAAGGCAAAGCTATCGACAATGTGGGTAACAGAATGGATGAAATTAATGATCTGTTTGCCAACGACAAGCCCGCGTTGGCGCACTACAACCTCACTGATAGTCGTCTAGTCTGGGATATATTTGAAAAAACACAGCTGTTTGAATTTGCGATAGAGCGGGCAAAGTTGACGGGGCTTGAGCTTGGACGTGTGGGAGCATCGGTTGCTGCATTTATGAATTTGTATTTACCGCACTTGCACCGAAGTGGTTACATCGCTCCGAGTGCACCCGCCAGCGATGGCATTGAGAGCCCCGGTGGCTATGTGATGGACTCCGTTCCTGGCTTGTATCGACATATTTTGGTGTTAGATTTTAAGAGTCTTTACCCATCCATCATTCGAACATTTCTAATTGATCCTAAAGGGTTAGTTGAATCATTACATCAACAAGAGTCTGACACCGTAGAGGGCTATTTAGGGGCAAGGTTTAGTCGGAATGAGCCCATTTTACCTCGCTTAATTAAGCACCTTTCTGAACAACGAGAGTTGGCTAAAATTAACCACAATGCACCGCTTTCTCAAGCGATAAAAATTATCATGAATTCACTATATGGTGTGCTTGGCTCTCGAGGTTGTGTTTTTCATGACGCTAAGCTCGCGAGCTCAATTACTATGCGTGGCCATGAAATAATGAAGCAAACCCGTAGCTGGATAGAGGCGGCGGGCTTTGAAGTCATTTATGGCGACACCGATTCAACCTTTGTCTGGTTAGGTAATGATTTTGATGAAAGTAAAGTGCAGGCCACTGGTAAGGAACTTGCTGCAAAAATAAATCAACTATGGCTACAGCGGCTCACTGATAAATTCGGTATTGATAGTTTCTTAGAGCTAGAGTTTGAGACTCACTTTGAACAGTTTTTTATGCCAACGCTCCGCGGTTCTGCCGAAGGTTCAAAAAAACGTTACGTCGGCACAAAGAAGGATGGGCTTGGAAAAACAACATTAGTGTTCAAAGGAATGGAACAAGTACGCAGTGATTGGTCGCCGCTGGCGAGAAGAGTACAGTATGAACTCTATGAGCGGTTATTTAACCAGCAAGATATCGAAGCGTATATCAAGCTCACTATCGATCAGTTAAACAGTGGTGCTTTGACGGAAGAATTGGTCTTCGTTAAAAATTTACGTCGCAACCTTGAAGATTATACTGCAAAGTCATCTCCTCATTTAAAAGCGGCAAGAATACTCTTTGAAGCAACCGGTGATCAAAGTGTCACCAAAAAAGGGGCAAGGATCGAGTACGTAATGACAACGTCTGGCGCCGAACCGCTATCTCATCAAAAATCCCCCATTGATATTGATTACTACATCGACCGCCAATTAGGGCCTATTGCTGAGCCCATACTTTCAATAATGAATAAAAGTTTCAGTAAAGTTACATCAAATCAAATGACGTTAATTTAAGCAGGGCCATATTAACGCCTTGCTATCTTTATGTTAACAATTGGTTCGATCCCTCGGCTGTTATAGGCTTGCGAGTTAAATTGGTGCAAAATATGGCTATTTTTGTGATGTTCGTCTTTGAGTGATTGCTAATCTTTTGCTAACCTCGTCTGCAAATAGGATAGAAAGAAAACAACGGAATGGAAATATATTGAATGAAGCAGATTGAACATAATTAAAGGTTAGGCATTAGATGAAAAAGACTTTAGTAGCATCGGCATTAGCCGCAGTAATTTTTGTACCCTCAGTATCAGCAATCGAAGTTTATAAAGATGATAAAAACGCAGTAGAAATTGGTGGTTGGATTGATGCTCGAGTGATCAATACACAGGGTGCTACAGAAGTCGAGAATGGTTCGTCGCGTATTAATTTCGGTTTTACCCGCAACATGGGCGATGGCTGGAAAACATTTGCAAAGATAGAGTGGGGCGTTAACTTAGTTGGTAATAGCTCAATTACAAACTCTAGCGGTACTTATGCTAATGAATTCACATCAGAGAGCAACGATTTCTTAAGCACTCGTTTAGGTTACGTTGGACTTGCTCATGATACTTATGGTTCATTAACTATTGGTAAGCAATGGGGCGCTTGGTATGACGTGGTTTATAATACTAACCTCGTAAATACTTGGGATGGTAATACCTCTGGTACTTATACTCTCAATAAAGCGGACGGCGCTATTAATGGCACCGGTCGTGGTGACAAAACAGTTCAGTACCGTAATGCATTCGGTGATTTTAGCTTCGCAGTTCAAGCACAGCTAAAGCAAGATAGCTTCGATTTGTATGAAAGTGATAACTTCCCAGGATTCATTGACGCTGCTGCAGTTGCCAACAACAACCCTATTGCAACGGTTCAGTATGACAACACTTACGGTGCTTCTGCAACTTATAATGTGTCAGATGACCTAGTCATCACCGCGGGTGCTAACGTAGGTCAGTTTGATGCTGATTACCAGTCAGGAAAGTCTGTCAGTGAAACTGATTTGATCTTTGGCGCGGGTGCGACTTGGGGTGAGTTCAATGGCAAAGGCTTTTACGGTGCAGTCAACGTTAACAAGCAAGAGTTCCACGATACTGATAACTTGAACCGTTATATCCCTGAAGCATTGGGTATGGAATCTCTGTTCTCTTATAAGTTTGATAATGGTCTTCGTCCTCTTGTTGGCTACAACATTTTAGAAGCCGGTGATGAATACGGCGATGCTTACAATGGCGATGTGTTCAAACGTCAGTTCTTGCTTGTTGGTTTACATTACGTTTGGGATGACAACACTATGTTGTATCTTGAAGGTCGTAAAGACTTCAGTGATTTCACCAGTTCAGATAAAGCACAACAAGCAGCGATGGAATTCTCGGAAGATGACGGTATCTCTATCGGTATTAGATATTACATGTAATATTTAGTCGGTCATTACCTTAGGTAATGATGATTTAAAAAGCCAGTAGCTTAACGCTGCTGGCTTTTTTTGTTTAAAACCGACCCGTTATCAAATAGTTCTGATAAGAGTCTCAATTTAGATGTTTAATGCCACTCCTCTCCCTTATCATCTCAAAACTAAAGTTCTTCACTAAACTAGTGGTCTGAAAAATAGTTCTTCTAATAAAGTCACAAATGGCTCTTTTGATGCAGGGGTGATTCAATTGTGAGATTTTCATTGTAAAGGCGTAAGTGTATTGATTGAAAATCAATCAAGATCTATTTTTTATTGATTATTTGAATATTTATCTTACACAGAGATATCCAACTTTGTTTTTATACATTTAATACAGGGGCTTATCGTTTATCTATGTGTGGTGTCTATTACTATGTAGTTGTAAAAATAAACTTACAGCATAGGTCTTCATGATCAACTTTCTTTAGATTAACTCATGACTTTAAGGGCATATGATCGATAAATATCTGACGTTTTATTGTCTATAATTATAATTATGAGCCGCTATTCGTATGAGTACAATTCAGTTTAAACCCTAAATGACAATACGTCTTTGAAATCAAGTTGGTATTAAATACCCATTATTAACAGTGCCTTAAAGTACTGGTCGTATTATTTCCTGATTGTTAATATTTGATTGTGATTTTTTGCTAGCTCCTCCTCCCTTGCACATTGTTCAACATTATTTTCAGAGGATTTCCATTAAAAAATATCTAATGAGCCACAACTCCTTGTTGTAAGCATTGATGGCTGAATTGTAGCTAATCAGTGTCACAATTGTTGTAAAATTGTTTCCATTGTGTTTTTATTCGTGTGCAAATGAAACTAAATGTAAATATCGTGTTTCATTTTTGTTGATTCAGATAAAACAATAAAACAATAAAAGAAAGTTCAGGGAGATTTACAATGTATAAGAATAACTTACTTGCTAACTCAGTGCGTTTAGCACTTGTTAGTGGTGCAATGACTGCCGCGTTTACTGCTCCAGCAGTGTTCGCAGCAGACGAAGAAACGGTTGAACGTATCGAAGTTACGGGTTCTCGCATTAAAAGAACTGATATGGAAGGGGCTAACCCAGTAACGACAATTGATGCTGCCGCAATTGAAAAAATGAGCGTTAATAACGTTGGTGACCTTCTACAAAATTTAACATCATCAGCAGGTGCTGCAACTAACACTCAAACTAACAACGGTGGTGATTCAAGTACTCGCTTCTCGCTTCGCGGTATTGGTTCTGAGCGAACGCTGGTATTAATTAACGGACGCCGTGTTGTTGCCGGTGGTGGAGGTGCTAACTCTTCTGTTGATTTAAACACTATTCCTACAGCTATCGTTAAACGAGTTGAAATTTTAAAAGACGGTGCATCTGCGACTTATGGTTCTGATGCAATTGCTGGTGTTGTTAACATTATTACAAAAGATGACTTTGAAGGCTTTGAAGTTAAGTTAAATTACGGCGGCAGCGACAAAGGTGATGCGATAAGCAAAGGTGTTGATGTTACCTTCGGTGCTGCTAGCGATCGAGGCAACGTAGTGGTAGCACTTGGTTATAGCGACCAAGGTGATGCATTCATGGGAGATCGTTCTTTTTCTGAATTTGAACTTCGTGCCTATGAAGACGGTACAACACAGGAAGGTGGTTCTTCAGCGCCACCATGGGTAAATGCTAACACAGCAGATGGTCGTGTAACTCGTGGTCCAGAGTATGGGGATTGGAGAGCATACGATGGGGGTACTGACTCATATAACTATAATCCTGTTAACTATCTACAAACACCAAGTAAGCGTCGTTATGCATCAGTATTTGCAAACTACACATTAGGTGAGTTTGGTTTCTTAGGTGAAGTTAATTCTTTTGCTGAAGCAAGTTATGTTCAAACAACGGGTAACCGAGTATTAGCTCCCGAGCCACTAGCGCCGCTGATCTTCTTTGGTTCACCTGCTCCGTACTCGCCAAATAACTATTACAATCAAAAAATGGGTCCAAAAGATTCTAACGGTAATGCTTATGTGATTGATGATTGGCGTCGTCGTATGGTTGAAACTGGTGGCCGAGCTAACGAGCGAGATTATAAAACATTCAGAACTGCCGTTGGTTTCAATGGTGCTTTGGAAAATGGTTGGGATTGGGAACTATCTTATGTTTGGGGTCAAAGTGACTCTGTCGAAAAAGCAGCAGGTTATTTCAATTTAGATCGTGTTGCTGAAGCTGCAGGACCAACTGGTTGGTTAGATGCGAATGGTAACTTAATTGTAGATGGAAATGGTGATGCGGTAGTTGATGCAAGCGGATCGCAACTAGTATGTCTAAATGAAGAAGGCGCAGCAATTGATGGTTGTGTACCGTTAAATATTTTCGGAACGCCAGGCTCGGCTGACCAAGTTTCTCCTGAAATGCTTCAATACATTTCTGGTGATTATAACACCACTGAAACTGGCCAGAATAAGCAAGAAGTATTATCAGCAATTATTTCAGGTGACTTGTTTGAATTACCAGCTGGTTCAGTAGGTTTTGCAGCCGGTTGGGAACAAAGAAAAGAATCAGGTTCTTACACTCCAGATTCGCTAATTCTACAAGGAATTACTACAGCTGGTTCAGCCGTTGGAACTAGCGGTGGATATGATGTACAAGAATTCTTTGGTGAATTAATTGTTCCAATTCTATCTAATGCGCCAATGGCTCACATGCTTGATTTTGAAGCCGCTATTCGCTATTCGGATTACAGCACGTTCGGTACGAACACTAGTGGTAAATTGGGCATTAAGTGGATGCCAGTTGAATCACTAATGGTCCGAGCGACTTTATCTGAAGCATTCAGAGCACCTACAACATCTGATTTATACGGTGGCGCGTCAGTTGGTTTCCCTGAAGCGACGGATCCATGTGATGGCAATTTCTATACTGATGCAGAATATACAGCACTTAAAGCATCGCCAAACTGGGCTAACTGTACTGGTACTGGCGTACCTGCTAATGGTTATGATTCAGGCGGAGTAGAACAGATCCCTACCAACGGTGGTGGTTCTGAAAACTGGGCTGGAGCAACTGAACTCACTCCTGAAACTGCAGATGTACTAACGGTTGGTTTCGTGTTTAACCCAGACTTCATAGAAAACTTCTCTATGAGTGTTGATTACTGGAAAATTGAGCTAGAAAATGCAATTTCTACAGTAGGAACTCAAACTCGTTTAGATGGTTGCTTTAATTCAACTGAATATTGCGACACCATCACTCGTTTCGGTGCAGATAGCGCAGCAGCTGGTGGCATCATTACGGTTGATAACTATACAGTGAACGTGGGTGGTATTAATACTTCTGGTATTGACTATGATTTCCGTTATACGTTTGAGACAGGCTTTGGTGATTGGGGACTAGGTTTAGACGGTACGTATCTATTAGAGTACGACAAGCTTCTTGCTGATGGTTCTGTTATTGACCATGTTGGGCGTTTTGAAGTCAATCATGATGGTATGTTTGCTGAACTAAAGACTAACTTTACAATTAATTGGTCAATATCTGATTTTGATACTGCATTAATTACTCGATATATTAGTGGTGTCACTGAAACTGAAGCAGGTTGGTGGACTGATCCATTTGATAGAGATGTAGAGTCAAATATAGTTGTGGACTTTCAAACTAACTACGCTGTTTCTGAGCACTTAACGCTTACTGCTGGTGTTGATAACTTGTTTGATGAACAGCCACCGTTTGTATATTCAGCATTTGGAGCTAATACAGATGTTTCAACTTACGATGTTATAGGTCGTTCTATATACCTTCGTGCAGGAATCCGATTCTAAACTAGAGATAAGTCAAAGGGCGCATTTTGCGCCCTTTTTGCTTTAAGTTGGCGAGGTTATGAAATATATAGCAATAGTTTTATTGGCGCTACTTACAGGTTGTGAGTCCTCACAGGATATGTTCAAAAACTACCGGTATTAGATGTGAAATGCTTGCGAGAACAGGTGCGAATAGAACAACAAAGGTTTGTAGAACTGCTTATTCCTCACTAAATAGAAAGCAAAGAACAGGCTATACAATACTTAAAGAAAGTGGCTTACCTAAAGTAACTTAAGGAAAAACAATGCGAATTTTTTTACTTCTAATCATCTTGGTTCTGTGTGGGTGTGAGTCCTCGCAGGATATGTTTAGAACACAGAGTAATGAAGGCGAGGTAGTAGACCTCGGAATTAGATGTGAAATGGTGGCAAGGACTGGTAGTAACAGAAAAACCAAAGTCTGCAGAACCGCAGAACAGCTTGCTAATGATGAAGCCGTTGCTGAGCGCTCGATGGAACGCATGCAGAAAACAGGAGTTACAGTTGGTAATTGAGTTTACTCATTAAGTAGAACACAGAGGTCGTTAGTGCAGTGTGTTCTACTATTCTAATATCTAAATTAATCCAATTCCCCATTATATCTGCTCGTT
>NZ_PJBM01000113.1:0-21307 GCF_002836075.1 Shewanella sp. GutDb-MelDb
TGTTTTTGGTCATCATTGGCAATTTACCAGCCGTTACCGCTTTGCTATTGGCCGTACTTTATTGACAGATACAGCATCACAAGAAGTGTCTTCAAAAGTGGGTCGTTTTAGCAATGCACTGATTTTTCATTATGATCTTCCGCAATTGTTTGATAACGGCAATGAACTGCGATTCATGTTCAAGCGT
The DNA here is from genome assembly GCF_002836075.1 of Shewanella sp. GutDb-MelDb. Classification (NCBI taxonomy): domain Bacteria; kingdom Pseudomonadati; phylum Pseudomonadota; class Gammaproteobacteria; order Alteromonadales; family Shewanellaceae; genus Shewanella; species Shewanella sp. GutDb-MelDb. The sequence goes on from NZ_PJBM01000113.1 coordinate 188, forward strand.
ATCGATCTATCCGGTGATGCCGTTGACCCTTTAGGAACGGATCATTTTTATGAAGTGGGTGCCGGCTGGGTACTTGATACACCTTGGTTGTCATCATGGGTTGATAATGTGGGTTTAGGCGTTACGGTTAACATCGGCAGTGTGTTAAGTGGCGGCAGTATATTATTGTTATTTAACGAAGATATTTAGTCTAACCGATATAACCGCAGTGGCCATTTTTACAAGTCAAACGGGTCTCCCCATTGTTCAATTTTGTACAAGCCCCCTCTTTGATTGCTAGCGTTCTAATGCAAAACGGCAAATTTAACCATATCGACTTTTACGGTTACCGCTATCGGTTTAATCCACTCCCTAATTGCTAAATATTAGCTAAACTAAATTAGAAACAAATGAATAGGGGAATGCAATGGATTCAATCAATGTAAAAGAACATATGGATCGCCAACCGGTAATGCTGACACCATCGATGTCGATAGCAACAGCGGTAGAAAAATTACTAGCGAACAAAAAGTTAGGTGCGCCCGTTGTTGATGTTGACGGCAAACTGGTGGGTTTTTTATCTCAGCAAGACTGTTTATCGGTAATGCTTAAAAGTAGTTATCATTGTGATTTAACGGCCATCGTTAAGGATTGCATGCGGACTGAGGTGTTATCTGTAGGGCCTAATAGCAGCGTATTAGCGTTAGCAGAACAAATGTTAGGTCCAAAGCCTAAGGTTTATCCCGTGGTTGATAATGGAAAAGTGATAGGTACCATTAATCGCACTAATGTTTTAGCGGCAATAAATACTTATATGCAGCAATGTTATTTAACTCCGGCTTAGGACAAAGTATTTTTATGTCAGCTATACCACTGAAGTGCGTTCCTTGCTAGGATCAACCTCTTTGATTTTGGCTATGGAATTTGCACTTGAGTTCGCAACAGCATCACCTATCTAACGCATTTTTAAAAAACTGTTATGAAGCCGACGCCGCCCAAATTAGGCGTCGCTTGTTTAGGCTTCGTAAAGAGCCTGATTCTGAAAAGAAGAGTGCAACGTTAGATTCTCTTGAGCAGCTCGCGTTAGCCTCTCGCAAAAAAGTAGAGCTTCGTCTTGCTAATCGGCCACAAATTACCTTTCCAGAAAATTTACCGATATCGCAAAAACGTGATGAAATCGCCACGGCGATTGCCGGTAATCAAGTGGTCATTATTGCGGGTGAAACCGGCTCTGGTAAAACCACCCAGTTGCCAAAAATTTGCTTAGAGCTGGGCTTGGGCACTCGTGGTTTAATAGGCCATACGCAGCCACGTCGACTTGCCGCGCGCAGTGTTGCCACCCGTATCGCGGAAGAGATGAACTCACCGCTGGGTGAGGCAGTCGGCTTTAAAGTCCGCTTTGCCGATGCCATAAAGCCAGAATCCTATATCAAGTTAATGACGGACGGTATTTTACTGGCTGAACTCACGTCAGATAAATTACTTAACCAATATGACACGATTATTATCGATGAAGCGCATGAGCGTAGCCTTAATATCGATTTCATTTTGGGTTACCTTAAAAATGTTCTAAAGAAACGTCCCGATCTAAAAGTGATTATTACCTCAGCAACCATTGACGTTGAGCGCTTTTCGCAACACTTCAATGGTGCGCCCGTGATAGAGGTATCGGGTCGAACCTATCCGGTTGAAACGCGCTACAGCTCGCTGGTTAAAGACAATGCGGAAGATTTTGACCTCATGGAAGGTATTTTTGCCGCGACCGATGAGCTGATCAATGAAGGTCTTGGTGACATTCTTATCTTTATGAATGGCGAGCGCGAAATTCGAGATGTTGCAGACCAGCTTAACCGCCGCCAATACCGCGATACAGAAATTCTGCCTTTGTATGCCAGACTGTCATATGGTGAACAAACCAAAGTATTTAAGAGCCATGTTGGCCGACGGATAGTATTGGCGACTAACGTGGCTGAGACCTCGCTGACCGTGCCCGGTATACGGTATGTGATTGATCCCGGTACAGCGCGAATGAGTCGTTATAGCTACCGCACTAAAGTGCAGCGGTTACCGATTGAGCCTATTTCTCAGGCAAGCGCCAACCAACGTCAAGGGCGTTGTGGCCGCGTCGCACCAGGGATCTGTATTCGGCTTTATAGTGAGGAAGACTTTACCTCTCGCCCCGAGTTTACCGACCCAGAGATTTTACGCACTAATCTGGCCTCAGTGATCTTAAAAATGTTGGCGATTGGACTGGGAGATATCGAAGGCTTTCCCTTTATTCAGCCACCTGATGAACGCTATATTCGTGACGGCTTTATGCTGCTCGAAGAACTACAAGCCGTGAGTCTGAAGAAAGGTCTGTTAACCCTAACATCATTGGGTAGACAGCTGGCCCATATTCCGGTTGACCCACGTCTTGCGCGGATGGTGATCCAGGCACAGAAAAATGGTTGCTTACATGAATCGCTAGTGATTGCTTCGGCCTTGTCTATTCAAGATCCACGCGAACGTCCTATGGATAAAAAACAAGCTGCAGATCAAGCGCATAATCGCTTCAGTGACCCCGATTCTGACTTTGTCTCTTTTTTAAACTTATGGGATTTCTTAAAGCAAAGCCAAAGAGAACTCTCGAGTAGCCAATTTAGAAAGCAGTGTAAGGGGGAGTTTTTAGCCTACTTGCGTGTGCGGGAGTGGCAAGACCTCTATGCACAGTTGAGGCAAGCGACCCATGAGCTTAAGTGGAAGCTCAATGACACCAGCGCTGAAATCAATTATGAACTGCTACACAAGTCTTTGTTAACCGGTTTATTAAGCCACATTGGTTTTAAAGATAAAGATAGAGAATACCTGGGTGCTCGAAACAGTAAGTTCTTTGTGTTTCCTGGCTCTCCTCTGGCCAAAAAAGGCCCTAAATGGCTGATGGCAGCAGAGCTAACTGAAACATCACGCTTATTCGCTCGTTGCTGCGCTAAGATCCAGCCTGAATGGATAGAACCGCTTGCAGAACATTTAGTGAAAAAAAGCTACATCGAGCCCCACTTTGAAGCTAAACAGGGCTCTGTTGTTGCACTAGAAAACCAAGTACTTTATGGCTTACAAATTGTGAATCGCCGTAAAGTTCAATATGGACCCATTGAGCCGGTCGAAGCCCGTGATATCTTTATTCGTTCAGCACTTGCTGAAGGTGAGCTAAGAACCAACGAAGCCTTTTTTATCAGTAACCAAAAGTTATTACTAGACATTGAATCGCTTGAACACAAATCACGTCGTCGCGATATTTTAGTCGATGAGCAAGCGTTATTTCATTTCTACGAGCCTAAAATTCCGGCTGATATTTATAACGAGCCGACATTTATAAAGTGGTGGAAAAAAGCCAAGCAACAAAATCCCGATCTACTTGATTTTGAACGCGAAGCGTTAATGCAGCGCAGTAGCGATCACGTATCAATGCTGGACTTCCCAGATAAATGGCATAAAGGGAATTTAACCCTTAATGTCAGTTACCATTTTGAGCCATCGGCGGCTGATGATGGCGTCTCTGTGCATATTCCTGTGGCATTGATTAATCAGGTCGATGACATCGATTTTGATTGGATAGTACCAGGACTTCGCGAAGAGAAATGTATCGCGCTGATTAAGTCTTTGCCTAAAACACTGCGTAGAAACTTTGTTCCAGCACCTGATTACGCAAAAGCGTGCATACAAGCTATTACGCCATTTGAATTACCTCTTATTGATGCCATGTGTAAACAGTTGCTAAGAATGAGCGGCGTGCGGGTTTCTCCAGAGGATTTTGATGATACTCAGTTAGCACAGCATTTATTGGTCAACTTTCAAGTTGAAGGTGATAAAGGAAAGCTATTAACCCAAGGGCGTATTTTGGAGCCCTTGAAAGCGAGTATGCAAGGACAAGTCGTTCAAGCTATTCGTGAAGTCGCTGACTCGGGGATTGAGCAAAAGGGGCTAGAGAGCTGGACGTTTGGTGATTTGCCTAAACTGTTTGAACAGAAAAAAGGCAACTTTGAAGTTAAAGCGTTTCCTGCGCTGGTGGACGATAAAACCAGCGTTTCGATCAAACTATTTGATGATGAATTTGAAGCACAGAAACAGCATCGAATAGGCTTGCAACGCTTGCTGCTGATCAATATTCCATCACCGGTAAAGCACTTACAAAAATCCTTGCCCAATAAAGCTAAATTGGCGATGTACTTCAACCCATTTGGTCAGGTGCAGATCCTTATTGATGATATTTTATCCGCGGCAGTACAACAGCTTATCGATGAAGAAGGATTCGACATTCGTTCTGAATCCCAATTTGAAAAAGCTAGGGACTTAGTCAGGCAAGAATTGAATCCAACGGCTGAAAAGTTAGCGCTTAAAGTTGAAGAAGTATTGACCATTTATAATCGTATCAAGAAACGCCTGAAAGGCAAAATCAGCTTGGATATGGCATTTGCGATGAGTGATATTCAAAGCCAACTTGAGCAATTAGTTTTTAAAGGTTTTGTGCAACAGTGTGGATGGAATCGACTGAGTGATATCATTCGATATTTGAAAGGCATTGAAAATCGACTAGAGAAACTACCGGTTGACCCGAACCGCGACCGTTTACACATGCACAGCATCAATAAAGTGCAGGAACTGCTAAAAGGACAGCTGGTCAAATTGCCTAAGTCGATGCCAGTTCCTGATGTGCTGGTAGAAGCTCGTTGGATGATAGAAGAGTATCGAGTGTCTTGTTTTGCGCAGACATTGGGCACCGCATATCCAATATCTGAAAAACGTATTTTGAACCAAATCTCACAAGTTTAATCCTCGTCATTATCAGCGTAATGATAAAAACGCACGGCTTATGCCGTGCGTTTTTGTGTCTATCAGTTAGAAAGTAATTCAACGTACAGCCTCTCTTTTTCTCACTACTCATTACTAGTTTGATCCATTTTTTGTTATGTACAGTATTGACTAGCGATAACCTAACCAATTAATGATGCTAATTTACGATGAGGTTATATACTTTGTGTAAAATAAATACAGTGTATACCTCATCATCTAGCAGATAATAATGGCGATTAAAATTGGTTGGGCAGGGAAGAGTTATGTATTGTTTTTTACAAACTCGAGACATAAGCGATACTTTTTAAATTTCAAATGCTACCCCGTCGAAAATATGTAGTACCTCTTTGTGTATATTTTGTTTAAAAAATAGCATTTACTGATTGATATTTATCCACCCATAACCCATTGTTTAGAGTGTCCTTAATAGCTTAAGGGCTATTTTACTTAAATCTTAATCTACCCAGTTGATTAGGAAGGGTGATCTAGTAGTTTTTCATGAAAAAAGGATGATCTAGATCAACCTGCGGTTGGCTTTACCAATAGTAGGTATGTAACAACTATATGGAGAGCTGTTATTATCTGCACTAAGTTAAATGCGTGTTAATTCACGCTCAAATAAGACTGTCATTCTGTTTTTGATTATCGTTGTTTAAGTTGTTCGTTATTGGTATTTAACCGCACAAAATTTTATTGCAGCAACCTACCAACCATTGCTAATGATCGCTGGGAAAGCATAAATACAAAATAACATTCAGTGCATAGTTAGCGAGTAGTGTCCAATACCGATGTATTTTTTAAATAGACAACATGACGAAGAAACAATAGCAAGACACGACTGTAATGGATGAGGGTTAGCTTAATGAAGTTAACCAGATAATATCATTTCAGCTTTATTACTCAGATAGATAAGGAACGCACCCATGTCGTTACCTGAGGTACATATCTCAAGCTTACTTGTACAAGTTAGCCCTGAGCACTTAAATACAACGAAAAAGCTGATAGAAGATTTTGAAGAAGCCGAAATTTATGGTGTTAATGACGTTGGTAAAATCGTCGTAGTGTTAGAAACACAAAAAGAAGGTTTTATTAGCGACATCATTGAAAAAATTAATAATATGCCCGGTGTGCTTGGCGCAACCATGGTCTATCACCAAATAGATAGTGATCCCGACTCCACCAATTTACCCCCTTATAATAAAGAGTGTGTTAGCGAGGAACAAGTATGAAAATGACTAGACGTGAGTTTATCAAAGCCAATGCAGCAGCGTCAGCTGCTGCGCTTGCAGGTATTACTCTTCCAGCCACAGCAACAAATTTAATCGCAACAAGTGACGAGTCAAAGATCCATTGGGACAAAGCCCCATGTCGCTTCTGTGGCACTGGTTGTTCAGTGCTTGTTGGTACTCAGGAAGGTAAAGTCGTCGCGACTCAGGGCGATCCAGAATCACCAGTCAATAAAGGCCTTAACTGTATTAAAGGCTACTTCTTATCAAAAATCATGTACGGTTCAGATCGTTTAACTCAGCCATTACTGCGCCAAACCGATGGTAAATTTGATAAAGACGGCGACTTCGCACCTGTTAGCTGGGATCAAGCCTTTGATATCATGGCTGAGAAATGGAAGTCTGCGTTAAAAGCAAAGGGCCCAACCAGTGTGGGTATGTTCGGTTCTGGTCAGTGGACCGTTATGGAAGGATATGCTGCTTCAAAAATGATGAAAGCAGGTTTCCGTTCTAATAATATCGACCCTAATGCACGTCACTGTATGGCCTCTGCTGTTGGTGGCTTTATGCGAAGCTTTGGTATTGATGAGCCAATGGGTTGTTATGATGACTTCGAAGAAGCAGATGCGTTTGTGCTTTGGGGTTCTAATATGGCAGAGATGCACCCCATTTTATGGAGCCGCATCACTGACCGTCGCTTGAGCTTTCCACATGTTAAAGTGAATGTATTATCTACCTATTATCACCGTTCGTTCGAACTCGCTGATAAAGGTTACATTTTTAAGCCACAAACCGACCTTGTTATTGCAAACTTTATTGCTAATTACATCATTGAAAATGATGCTGTAAATTGGGATTTTGTAAGTAAGCATACCCATTTCAAGCAAGCAACCACAGATATTGGTTATGGTTTAAGGGATGAGCATCCTCTACAGCAAGCAGCGGCTAACCCGAATGTCGGTAAGATGTACTCAATTGATTTTGAAGAGTACAAAAAGTCGGTAGCACCATATACGCTTGAAAAAGCGGTTGAGATGACGGGCCTAAATGAAGAACAACTGGTTACGCTTGCTAAGCAGTTTGCCGACCCTAAGATTAAGGTGATGTCTCTTTGGACTATGGGTATGAACCAACATACTCGTGGTGTTTGGATGAACTCGCTGGTCTATAACATCCATCTATTAGTGGGTAAAATATCCACTCCAGGTAATGGGCCATTCTCACTAACGGGTCAACCGTCAGCGTGTGGTACAGCGCGTGAAGTCGGTACTTTCTCCCATCGTTTACCTGCAGATATGGTCGTAGCGAACCCTGAGCACCGTAAACGTGCTGAGCATTTATGGAAAATTCCTCAAGGCACTATTCCACCGAAGCCGGGTTTCCATGCAGTACAGCAAGATCGTAAATTGAATGACGGTGTGCTTAATGCGTATTGGACCATGTGTAACAACAACATGCAGGCTGGTCCAAACATCAATCAAGAGCGCTTACCAGGCTACCGTAATCCAGAAAACTTTATTGTTTGTTCAGACCCATACCCAACGGCGACAGCGCAAGCTGCTGACCTTATTTTACCGACGTCTATGTGGGTAGAAAAAGAGGGTGCTTATGGTAATGCTGAGCGTCGTACTCAGGTTTGGTATCAACAAGTGAAAGCGCCGGGTGACTCTAAGTCTGACCTATGGCAGCTACTGGAGTTTTCAAAACGCTTCAAAATTGAAGAAGTGTGGAGCGAAGAGCTCATCGCCCAGATGCCAGAAGTACGTGGTAAAAACATGTATGAAGTGCTATTTGAAAATGGCCAAGTGAATAAATATCCATTATCAGAAGCGCAGGAGCTTAATGATGATGCACAAGACCAAGGTTACTACATCCAGAAAGGCCTATTTGAAGAGTATGCAAGCTTCGGACGTGGCCATGGTCACGATTTAGCACCGTACGATCGCTACCATCAAGAGCGCGGTCTGCGTTGGCCTGTTGTGGACGGTAAAGAGACCAAGTGGCGCTTTAGAGAGGGGTCAGACCCTTATGTAGGCAAAGGTAAAGGTTTTGAGTTCTATGGTAAGCCAGACGGTAAAGCATGGATCATATCGGCACCTTACGAGGCACCACCAGAGTCTCCAGATGAGGAGTATAACCTGTGGCTGTGTACTGGTCGTGTACTAGAGCATTGGCATACAGGAACCATGACACGTCGTGTACCTGAACTTTATAAGGCCGTCCCTGATGGACTTTGTTACATGCATCCAGATGATGCTAAATCTCATGGTGTACGCCGTGGTGATGAAGTGCTAATGAGTAACAAACGTGGTGATATTCGCGTACGTGTCGAGACTCGCGGACGTAACCGTCCACCAAAAGGCTTGGTATTTGTTCCATTCTTCGATGCTCGTATCTTAATTAATAAATTGATTTTAGATGCAACCGATCCACTATCAAAACAGACAGACTATAAAAAGTGTCCTGTTAAAATCACGAAAATAGTATAAGGCAGGGTTATGATGAAAAAATCAATTTTATTAACATTGAGTATTACCTTAACTCTGATCAGTGGTTTTGCTTTTAGTGAGGAACAGGGTGTCGGTCTGGACAGAGGGATCGGTGGCGTTGAATCGCTACGCGGCGATACTGAGTTAGAAACCACAAGACCCGCAGATCCTTTGAAGAAAGTGCCGCGAGATCAGGTGGATATTGAAAGCAGTTATGTGTTTCAGCCTCCATTGATCCCACATCACATTCGACATTATGAAATCTCATTGAATGCTAACAAGTGTTTGTCATGCCATAGCTGGACAAAAGCCAAGCAGATGGGAGCCACTAAAATCAGTGTGACTCATTTTGTCAATCGAAACGATGAAGTATTAGCTGATGTTTCTCCTAGACGATATTTTTGCTTGCAGTGCCACGTGACACAAGCAGATGCGAAACCGTTAGTGGGTAACTCCTTCGAACGTGTTAAATCACTGCAATAACAAAATAGGCAGGTAATAATATGAAATGGATTATTAACGCCTTAAAAGGCTTCTGGGGCATATTGAGGCGGCCTAGTAAAGCTGCTGTAGGTATCGTTCTATTTATGGGCTTTGCTGGTGGACTCATGTTCTGGGGTGCATTTAACACGGGTATGGAAGCGACAAACACTGAAGAGTTTTGTTCTGGATGTCATGCGCCAATTGTGGCAGAAATTAAAGAAACTATTCACTACGCTAACCGCTCTGGTGTGCGTGCTATCTGTTCAGATTGTCACGTACCCCATGCGTGGACGGATAAAATAGTACGTAAGGTTCAGGCTTCTAAAGAGCTGTTTGCTTATTTTGTCACTGAAACCATTAACACACCTGAGAAGTTCAAAGAGCGTCGAGCTCATTTAGCCGAAAGAGAGTGGGCAAGAATGAAGAAGAACGACTCTTTAGAGTGTCGTAACTGTCATAACTTTGAATTTATGGATTTCTCTGAGCAGAGTCCTCGCAGTGCAAGGCAGCACTCTACTGCACTTGCCAGTGGCGAGAACACCTGTGTGGATTGTCATAAAGGTATCGCCCATAATCTACCAGATATGCACAAAGTTGAAGGTTGGCAATAAGGAGCCATTATGAGTACATTAGAGAATGTTATATGGCATGTCCTCGGCTACAGCGCCATGCCGGTCATTATAATAGGTGGTTTTTCTGTCGTTGCTGTTGCTTCTATTTGGATTTTGTCCAAAACTGCTGACAAGTAAACCACAATAATAGGATGCGAAGGTCAGATATTTCTGTGCTGACCTAAGCAAAAATTAAAAAAGCCTGACTAGATTAAGTCAGGCTTTTTTATAGCAGAAATCGTATAGCAAAGAATGTGTTATAGCTGTTGCATTAAAAGTTTGACCATTCAACGGGAATTCAAAGCCCTGTAGGCAAGATGGGGGATTGAAGCTAATCGTTGTTCTCGGCTCTGGCATCCTCGGCAATTGCTCCATGCATGACTCTCGATAATTGCCCCTGCATTATTCTACCTTCGTCCATCTGTGGACTCGTACCTCCTGCACTTGACCTCCATGAAGGAAGGCAATGGCCTATTTTGTATGGAACAAAATAGACCATTTAGTCGTATATCCAAAGCTCACAACCAAGCTTAAAGGGCTTTGCCATTTGCTTTAAACGTCTGAGACGCTCTGTATGGTTCAAATACTTAATGCAATTGGTCTGCTCAAGTACAACAGCCCCTAGAATCTATGAGTTAATGACCCCAATGTTGCTCGACAGAAAAGCAGGGAAGCTATGTCCGTGATTTTGCAGCATCTTGGGAAACATAGAAATGGGCGTTAGGCCTGGGAAGGTGTTGATCTCATTTAATAGTATTTCACCCTCATCAGTTAAGAAAAAATCTATTCGAGATAAATGTCTAAGCTTCATGCCCTTGAAGGCACTGATGGCATATTTACGGATCAAATCGCTAATATCGCTTGGAATATCTGCGACGATTTGAGTTTGAGCTTGGCTGTTAGCTGCATATTTTTCATCGAAGGTATAGAAACTATTATTCGAACAGATCACTTCACCCGGCACGGTTGCAACGACGTTCCCGTCAATTTCATATACTGCGACTTCTAGCTCTCTAGCGTTAATGGTTTTTTCTACAACCACATAGTCTGAGAAGTGAAAGGCTTGCGCTAATGTCGATTCTACATCGTCGATATCATCAACACGGTAACAACCTACAGATGATCCCTGTGATGCAGCTTTAACAAATATACTGCCCCATTGTTTTAGTGCTTCTGTGGCTTGAGCTACTGTTAATTCCGATAGCTCGCTTAAAAACAAGTAAGGTGTATTGGGGATATTTAACGCACTAAACCACATCTTAGCGGTGATCTTATTAAAACAGTTGCGGCTCGCTTCAGCTTTACAGCCAAAGTAGGGAAGGTTGATTAATTCAAAGTATGATTGAATGTCACCGGTTTCTCCTGGAAAGCCATGAATACAAGGAATGGCATAATCGACATGCCAAGGGGCTTTTTGCTCATTTTCAAAACGGATCTGTCGACGGTTATTGAGCTCACAGTTTTCGCCTGCTGAAGTACGATAATGACCGTTTGCATCTAGCTCAACACGAAGCACATTAAAATGAGGCAATGTTGCTAACGAAGATTCAAAATAGTTGGCAGATAATAGTGAAATAGCATGTTCATCACCACCGCCACCACATAGCAGTAAAACATTCGTTGTAAGCATTTAATCCCCACTTGTTACTCGATAAAATTTGCAGACTTACTATGGCGGAATCACTCGCTAATGCAACTGTTAGCGGTGATTTTGTTGCCATTTGCTGCTTTTGTATTCAAGGTTACTTAGGGGCTCAGTATTATATCCAAGCCACTTCAAAATACCTCGGCTAAAAGCGCCCTGTAAGATGGCTAAACAAGATCGTAATTATCCTCTCTATAATAAATTAGCCGTATCACGGTTATCCACAGGGCGCCAAAGCCGCTGTGCTAACCCTGATGCTCGCTGGGTTAAGCGCGAACTGGCCTGCTCAAATACACGTTGGCTGCCAAGGCAGGTAAAGTGATGCTTTGCACGAGTAATCGCCGTATAGACAAGCTCTTTAGACAGCAGTTGCTGTTGCGCCAGACTGGGCTTTATTGGCAAGACTAAAGATACATGGCTAAATTCACTGCCTTGACTCTTATGCACCGTCATTGCAAAGCAGGTTTCATGGCTCGGTAAGCGAGCGGGAAGCACCTTTAATAATCCACCATCAGCTTGAATAAAGTGCGCCATCAATCGTTTGGCATCACTGGCTTCATCGGGCAAGATAAGTCCTATATCGCCGTTAAACAGTCCAAGATTATAATCATTGCTTTGAATAATCACTGGCCTGCCAGCGTAAAACTCTTGTTCTGGGTTGATGAGATCTTTGTCAGCAAGACTGCGAGTGACACTTTGATTAATACCATCAACGCCGTATTCTCCTGCGCGCATGGCACACAATATTCGGTATTGATTAAAGTTTTCGATAATATGTGCCGCTGTCACACCCGGTGTGCCAATTGCATTAAGGTAAGGAGCATATTGAGTAACAGATTGATCGAGTAGCGTCTCTAAACCCTGATTGGTCATCTTGTTCGCACTATTGAGATGACTATGATCAATCCATAATAATTCTTGATAACCGGTCTGCCATACCTTGGCAATGCACGGCAGGTCCGCTTGATTGACCGCATTCGCCAGTTGTCCAATGCCAGCATCACCTTGAAAGCGATGGCTGTGCATGAGCATACAGAGGCTGTCACCAATTTGTGGGTCAGCGCTGATAAAGTCATTCAACGGGTAACCGGTTAAATGACTTAATCGCTCTGCTTGAGGCGGTGAATAGCGCATCTGCCAGCCAGTATTACCCTCTGCTGACTTCATTTTTAGGCCACTACAGATATCAGCCAGCACGGCGCCAGCCTCGACGGAGGCTAATTGGTCTTGATCGCCCAAGAGGATGAGGCTTGCGTTTGCTGGTAAGGCGGTGAGCAACTTATGCATCATCGGAAGATCAACCATTGAAGCTTCATCGATAATCAGTAGATCGAGCCTTAACGGATTATCTTTATGGTGTCTAAATTGATGCGAGTTTGGGATAACACCGAGTAACCGATGCAGGGTGGCAGCTCCCTCAGGAATGCGCCCCATGTTTAACTTCAATTCATCGGCAGGTAAATGTTGTAATTCATTCGCAAGTCGCTGTTTCGAGGCTTTAATCGATTCACTTAAACGCGCAGCGGCCTTACCCGTAGGGGCCACAAGGCGGATGGTAAGCTCTTGTTGTGAGGTTAACAAATACAATAACTTAGTCACTGTGGTTGTTTTACCTGTACCCGGGCCACCAGTGATAACCGCGAGTTTTTTGGTTAATGCGGTTGCAGTCGATATTTTCTGCCAATCGTAGCTTTGCCCATTTTGTGGAAAGAGATCATCGAGTAATGCCTTGGCCTGGGTTAACTGCGCTTTATCCGATGACTCATCCAAAGCGGGAGTATGGGACAGCCGAGTTAAGTGCTCGGCAACTTCACACTCAAAGTGGTAATAACGCTGCAAGTAAAGATTACCACTGTCTAAAATGAGTGGTTTTAAGTCACTGTCTCCTGGTGTGCCGACGGCAGCACAGCGAAGTAGCTCTTCAGTTAACTCTGCAACACTTATGTTAATCTGACATTGACTGTTTTTCTCTTTTACAGGGTTAGCTAAGTCAATCTGGCTCAGTGGTAAGCAGGTATGTTGACTCGATAAGTTCTGACTCAGCAGGGCGTAAATGAGTACATTAAGTGGCGATGGTTCTGGATGTAGCTGCGCCATTTGTAGCGCAAAATGTCGATCAAGAGAGGTTAACAATCGCTCACTTTGCCACTCTTTTAATAAGGTTTCTATTGGACGTGAAGTGGTCAACATTAGTTAGCCTCCGCTGGCATTGATTGCCGTTGAGTCTTGCCAAATAACACATCAAGCTTTTCAATCAGCTCTTTGGGTGGTTTGTCATAAAATACACCGGATTGAGGCTCACTCACTGACATCCCTCTCAAGAACAGATAAAAACAACCGCCAATATGTTGGTCGTAATCATAGTGGGTCATTCTGAGTCCTAAATATCGGTGTAAGGCTAAGGTATAGATGATGTACTGCAGATCGTATCGATGGCTACGAATAGCTTGTTTCATATTGTTGTAGTGGTAAACATTGAGGCTATCGCCCAAATGGTTAGACTTATAATCAGCAATAAAATACTGCTGATTATGCTCAAAGGTTAAATCGATAAAGCCCTTAAGCATGCCTTGTAAATCATCGAATACTAGGCCGCCGCTATAACCAAAGTCGATAAGTAACTGGTTCAGTTTATTGGCATTGAGTTGGGTTATAGGCAGGTAAAACTCCATCTCAACTAATTTTTGCTGGTTTGTTAGTTGTGCAAGAGATAATGAATCATCGGTTGCCAGAGGTGCATGGAGGAGATCCATATACCAGTCTTTTAACACCTCAGTCCATTGCTCATCAATACCATATTTACTCATGGCATTGGGTAACTGTTCATCTAAATCTGAACTTGCTTGGGTGAAATCAATCAACTCCAGTACTAAATGCATAAAACTACCGGCATTAGCGCCGCGCTCAAAACTGAAACGAGAGGCTTCAGTATCAACCTCATCAATGATGATGTCGACCTCGGGAAACTGTTCATCATCGGCGCCAGGGAGCACTTTCTCATGGGCAAGGTGTTTAACCAGTCCTGAGTAACTTCCAACGCGCCAAGGTGTTTGCAGTGGACGTTTAAGCACCTTTGGCGCAAGTTCTACTTGCACGTCAGTGTTGCTTGGAAGCTGTAAATACGCCTCTTCAAAAGGAGTCGAACCTGCCGCGGTCATTTCAGTCAAACTAATGGCTAGCGTGTCTTTTTGAGCGAGTAACTGAGCTTTGCTTTGTAACTCACTGTACTCGCATATTTTATCCTCAATACCGAGAAGATAACCGATGGCAGTTTCGTTGAGCTGGCTGGTCATGCCTTTGCTTTTTGTTAAGCGACTATGGTTGGCGATGTACAAATAACATTTAAGTACTGGTCTTGTGAGCGCAACATACAGTAAGCGTAGATCTTCGGCTAAGGTTTCCCGTTTTTGTCTGTCCCAACCCTCATCCGATTGTTCGATATCCCATACCAGTTTATTGTGCTCGTGATAGAGCATTGGCGCAGGCCTCTTACTACTACCTCGACTTAAGCTCACAAACGGAATAAAGCAGATCGGGTACTCAAGTCCCTTACTTTTATGGATGGTGACAATTTGCACTAGGTTTTGCTCACTCGCGAGCTTTAGCTGTGACTCTTCATTGGGTTGATTACCGATTAACGCCTGTTCAAACCAGTTGATTAACGCGCTCATGCCATCAAGCTCGGTCGCTTTTTGCTGCAGGAGTTCACCAAGATGCCTAAAGTCGGTTAGGCGACGTTCACCTTCACTGTTGTAGAGTAGTCGTTCGATAAGCTTTGCTTGGCCAGCAAGGTTAAGCAGTGCTGGCATGATGCCGCGTTTAAGCCATTGTTGCTGCAGCGTTGCGAATTGCTCCAGTAGCACTTGGCGCTTATCTTCATCTTGGTTAAAGCCATGGATCTCTTCTGCGCTATAGCCCAATAAAGAGGTTGCAAGGGCGCTTCGTAGCGCTCGCTCATCTTTAGGATCGGCCATGGCGTATAATATAAGCAACATCTCTCGGGCTTCAATAGTGTCAAACACGCTGTCACGGCTTAAGAATACCGAGCCCACTTGTCGCAGTTCGAGCGCTTTTTTTATCACATTGGCTTCATGTCGGTCTCGTACTAATACGGCGATGTCTTTCGCTTTTAAAGTGGCATTACCGATGGCACATAAGCCTTGCTGGGCTTCAATCAGCAGGCGGGTGATCTCATCTGCAACGTCGCTGGAAAGCAGTTGTCTTGCCGTGGTTTTATTTAATCCCTTTTCGGGATCTTCACTTAAAATTCTGAGCCTTAATGCGCTCTTGTCCGTCTTAGACTCTTGCAGCACTTTAGTGTCTGCAAAGCTTGCGGCTTTTACGGGTTCAAAGGGGATTGATGCACTAATAAAAGGATCGTCTCTATGTTCAAAAATACAATTGACGGCATCGACCATCTGTCTATTTGAGCGGTAGTTAGTATCAAGGTTATAGTGCTTTTCAGTTTGTTCTCTAGCATGAATATAGGTGTGAATATCGGCGCCGCGAAAAGCATAGATTGCTTGTTTTGGATCGCCAATCATCAGCAAACTTAGGCTATCTTGTGGCTCTGCTAACTGAAGACTATTCGCTGTTGTTACCGTTTCAGCTGCAAGGGCACTATGGGCAACAGGATGAGCGCTAACCGCTGCCGACGGTTGATAGATTTGACTGAATATATCAAACTGCAATGGATCGGTATCTTGAAATTCATCAATCAGCGCCACGGGAAAACGTTTTGCAATTGACGTTGCAAGAAACTGGTCTTGCGAGGCGGTTAATGCACGCGCCAATGTTAACAATAGGTCGTCTGGGGTCAGTAGGTTACGCTCTGATTTTTGTTGTGCAAAACGTTTCGCGATCCCCTCTCTGGCGCTAAAGAGAAAACTGGGTATAAGGTCGGTAATAAGGCCTGCGAGCCTTTCAATATGGGCTAGCACGGAGGCTTGCTGCGCACTTGGGATCTCGCCGCCTTTATTTAATTTAAGTCCATTAAGGGAAAGGGCTTCGAGCACCTTTTGTGGTGGTAAGCCTGTACCGAAGGCGACCCAGTTATCAAGGGCATCAAGCATCACGGCGAGTTTTGGATAAGCATCGGCCTTTTTACCGAATCGAACACCGCTGAGTGGCAGAGCATGAAGTAGCGCTTCTGTTTGTGCTCGCTCCGTTGGCCAAATGAGTTTTAAGCGACTTAAACTTTGTAATAAGTTGGCTTCTACCTTCTCAAAAGCCACAGGCAAGGGGTGGGCTATCGCACTACTTGCCCCGAGAAGTGGCCTCAGTTGGCGCGATAATTCATCTGGGCTGGCAAACTTCTTTTGGATCACGGCAGCGAGGCTTTCGTCGAGTGGATAGCATTTCTCTCGCCAAAAATCGCGTACGGCATGGTGTAAATATTCACTATCATCTAAGGTGAATTCGGACTCAAACAATAATGAAGATTCAAACGCCATATCAGCCAAAATACGTTGGCAAAATCCATGAATAGTATAGATCGCGGCTTCATCAAGTGATTTGAGCGCCAAATCTAACCGTTTTCGAGCTATCGCTTTATCGCAATCAGGCGTCGCAACATATAGCTGAGTGATAAGCACATCATCAACGCTTAAGCCAATAAAGCATCGATAAGCCAATTGGATCTTTTTACGTATACGATCTCTTAGCTCACCTGTCGCGGCATTGGTAAAGGTGACCACCAGAATTTGCTCGCAAGTGAGCGCATGCGTAATACCATGACCAAGCAATAACCGCACATATAGGCCGGCAATCGTGTAGGTCTTACCCGTACCTGCGCTGGCTTCAATCAGTCTGCTGCCACCAAAGGGGAGCGTGAGAGTATCGAGTGGCTCAGTGATATTTGTCTTATTTTCAAGCGGGTTCATATTATCCTTCTTCGCTAGCAGTGGTAGGCGAGGTAGCGACTTGGGCCCCAGCTTCTACATAGGTGGTTAGCTCACTTAACCTACCCTTGTGATATAAGCTCAGCAGTGGCGACAATAAGGTGTGTGCAGTGTTGCCAAAACACTGTTCGGTAAAATCATCCGGGAATTGATACAAACGCTGAAAATGCGGTTCCATACCTTCACCAAGCTGACTCTGCTCATCAAGCCATTGCGATTGTGCTTCACGTAATTTTTGAAAGTGATCGCCCTCAGCTTCAACATAAGCCAATGCGGTGCGTGGCATAAACATTAACGGTTGTAGTTGACCTTGCTTAAAGTAGCCGAGCCATAGCCCTAACTGGCTCGTTGCTTGCTCGGCGGTGATTGGCGCAAACACATGAAAATGGCCAATATCAAGTAAGTAGCTATTAATGGGCAGGTTTAAGCGTGACACATCTGTTTTACCTTGCATCGCGCACAGGCAAAGGTGGCGTAAATACACCCGCACTAGATCTCTGCCATTGGCCGTGCCGGGTCGATAGTTGACCAGACCTTTGGCACATAAATCATCGATTCGACCCACCAGATTAATGGTTCTGCTTGCCAATTCATTGGCGATAGCCCCATCGTCTAAATTCGTTTTAGGGCTCAATGCAATGGCAATATCAACAGACTGACTAGACTCACCTTTTAGATATAAGCTTCGGCCTATGAGCGGCGTTATATCGTGCAGGTACTGTCCCAATAGTAAATCATCAAACGGTTTCAACGGGATATTGCCTTGTGCTTTTAAGCGTTCAAGTAACACGTCATCGGGTGTTTCAGTTTGATTGTCTATGGCATGATTGATTAACGTCGCCTGCAGCTTATAGCGCTCTAATGCGTTTAAACTAAAGGGCTCATCGTTATCATCGGCACGGATATTAATGGCCAAATCTACTTTTAAGGTGCGATTGAAAAAATACTGTGCAGGATTTCGGAAAAATCGAATTAACGCAGAAAGCTCAATCTCTTCAATCTCATCACTGACTGGCTCCGTAGTACCTAATAGCGGGCTGCTTAAGTTAATAAAGCCGTTAGCGCTGGTTGCTATATCGACAGCGTTATCTTGGGCCATTGGGACGGGGCACCACTGAGCGCTATAACTTTGTTGCACGGGAAGCAAATCTGCGTCTTGGTTGGCGCGGTAGAGGCGTTCATCAAAAGGTTGTAGCGGCTGTTTACAGATCAGCTGTTGCTCAATGGCCTGTTCTATCTGTTCAACCCGTTTGGCCGCTGCTTGATTGTCACCATTGTTATCTGTGTGCAACTCAATCGATGATAACGCTTGGGGTAGATAGACTAATTGACAATATTCGACCAATTCAGAGACTAACATTGAGGGGATCCGCTCGGAATCATCTCGCTCACTATTACCAATGTAACTGATGTAAAGCTGCTCTCTTGCAGACAGTATGGCTTCTAAGAAAAGGTATCTATCGTCCAAGCGACGGGAACGGTCACCTTTACGGGGTCCCATTTGCGCTACCAAATCAAACCCGACAGGATGCTGAACTCGTGGATAGATCCCGTCGTTCATACCGAGTAAACAGACCACTTTAAAAGGGATAGAGCGCATTGGCATCAAGGTACAAAAATTGACACTGCCAGCAAGGTAGCGCTGACCGACACGTGACTCTGATAATCGGCAGTTAAACCAATTTTGCAGTACCTCTATGGGCAGCGGCGTACTGTGTCCTGATTCGGTTAACTCCTCATCAAGTTTAACGATGGCATCGCGAATTTCTTGCAACTGTACCTGTTCATCATCGTCAACGAGGTAGAATGCAGTTAATAATTGCTCTAGTTGGCTGATACGTTCAGTTAAACTACAGCTTTTGGCCATTGCGCTATGCACATCATCAAGCGCTTCAATAAAATCGAGTAACTTGCCTAACGCTTGCGCTGTTTGTCCTTCAATGCCATTCACCGCGAGTGTTTGCTGATAAAGAGGGGCGTCATCGGCAAAGCTATAACCCAAAATAAGGCGTTTTATTCCCAGCGACCATGCATTTTGTTCAAAAGCGGGTAGCTGATGTTCCACACGGCTGGTTTCGTCACGGCCCCAGCGTACGCCAGCTTGTTCTAACCACCGCTTGATAATGGTTAAAGCATCATCATCTAGTTCAAAACGCCTCAACACGCTCGGAACCTCTAAAATGCCGAGAATATCGGTCAGTCCGAAACGACTTTGATTGATATTGAGCAGGTGTAAAAAGCTCGCAATGAGCGGTGATTCTTGCACTGCACCGCGATCCGCAATGGCGTAAGGGATGTAGTGACCGCCTTTTTTCGCGCTGAACACCGCGTCGATATAAGGCGCGTATGCGGCGACATCTGGCATCATAATCACGATATCTTTGGGTGCCAGTGGTTTACCGTTGGCGTCTTTTGAGTTGGATAACATTTCCAGCAGATGATCATGTAAGGTTTCAACTTCGCGCAGCGGGCTGTGGCAGCTGCGGATGGTAATGGAATGATCGTCTTGCTGTAACAGTCTTCTACCTTCTAAATTCAAATATAGCGAGGCATCAGGACCTAAGATCTGCCCTCGGGTGCTGAGCTCTAAAATATCGTGCTGTACGCCATGTAGCATGCAGTCTACGCCAGGATCTTGATAACAGTCTAAGTTAAATGCAGTATGCTCTTCAGGCAATTCCAGCATAAGGTCTAACAGTTCTCGGCCCATCTTGCCGTTATTGGCAAGTAGGGGGTTGCCGACTTCCAGTTTATCTTCCCATTCAATATCGAGTTTATTTTTGTTAGCATATTGCAGCGCCATGCGTGCTCTGAGTCTTGGGTCAACAATATCGCCCCAATAGTGCTGGCAAGGACTAAGGCTAAGCATGATAACGTCGATACGCTTGGCGAGATAATGCAGTACATCCAATGTTTGTGGCGCCATTGAAGAGATCCCAAAGACAAATAAGCGCCTAGGCAACGTCTCCATTGAGGTCTCTGGATCATCTAATGCGTCAAATAGTGCCTGATGTAAATTGGCGCGATGATATTGGCTTTTTTGCAATGTATTG
Source organism: Shewanella sp. GutDb-MelDb (assembly GCF_002836075.1). Lineage (NCBI taxonomy): Bacteria > Pseudomonadati > Pseudomonadota > Gammaproteobacteria > Alteromonadales > Shewanellaceae > Shewanella > Shewanella sp. GutDb-MelDb. The sequence goes on from NZ_PJBM01000113.1 coordinate 20,407, forward strand.
GCATTAAATTCAATGAGCGCCCGCCATAATATCGGTTGCCATGCTTGAGCTTCACCGAGCTTGTCACCTTTAGGGGGGAGGGTGGGTTCATTGGCTTCCCAAGCCGCTATCCAATCGGGACGGTAAACAAGATATTGGTCGAAAATATCCGCGATTTGCCCACAAAGCTGGTAAAGCTTGAGTGGACTGGGCTCTGCATTACTTTGGACGCTACTATCAGCACTATTATCTATGGCGCTATCTTGATTGTTACCATTATTTAAATAGTTAGCTAATGGCGTAAAGTCATCTTGGTCGATAAGTGACGGTAGTAGCTCCATCAACTTCCATGTCATAGCCGCCTTAGTAAAGGCATTTTCCTTAGGTACATCGTCAAGCAAGGTGTGGCAAAGTTGCCAAATGAAACTCGATGGTAGTGGGAATTCAAGTGCGGCAGCAATGCTATTTTGCCGCGCTATCTCTAGTCGTAACCACGTCGACATACCTGGACTTTGCACCAATATGTGTTCTGGCATCAGTAAAGGCGTGTCTGGCAGTGGCTGAGTTAGCTCTGCTGCCAGTAATTGCGACAAGGCTTCCATTTGATTGGATTGGACTAGGTATAGCATGACGTTCCTTTGACAAAAATGCGCTAGGTTAAGCGGATCATTTCTCGAATTTATCCATTCTATGTGTTTGTTTTATTAAGTGCCAATCTCTGTTTGATGATTATGATTTTTAGCCACCTCGATTGTTTGATAAGTAATCGAGAAAGCTTCTTTTGTGGCTTTTTTCCAACATTCTGGTATTTAATGGCAATGTAGTAGCGAGTCAGCTTGTCAAAATCCTTGGCGATACTGGGGAAGGCTGCTGCAACTCGTTGATTATAATCCAGCGGCCCTTCGTTGTAGTCTCTGGGTAA
>NZ_PJBM01000114.1:0-21139 GCF_002836075.1 Shewanella sp. GutDb-MelDb
CCTCAATTTTTTCAATTACATGTTTTATACTTGTTAAACTATCACTTAATTTTTCTTCTACAGTTTTATCTTTTTTCTTATAGCCTCGTTGACCAGCTGTAACCTTAATTCCTCGCTCTGACGCTATTCGTTTAACCGCACTGGTTATTACTTCATAACAACTAGAGCGTAATTCTAAGAAGCAATCATTCTCTATTAACCCCTCACGAGATGAGGTTTCATCAAATAATGAACCATCAAGATCAACTATATCAACTCCGCCAATAAAGTTAGTATTAGCATGGGATGGTAATATTCGCCTTCTACGAGCAGAGTCATCTAAACCAAGCCAGTCATTGTACAGCTCTCCATAAGGGGACACATAGAATCCATTTCGATATAACTTTATACCACCATTTTGTCTTGTGTAGGCCTGCAAGTGGCCTTTGGGTAATGCAAAATAATGGGCTTCAAATTTGAATTCGGCCTGTTGCAAAGCTTGAGATTTTATTTCAGGTAGTTCATATGTATCACTAATTGAAAGGTTGTTCAGACCTTCAATATTAATAACAATCCTTCCATCGCTATTTATATACGCCTTTATTGTGGACGTTGCTTCACTCAAAAATTCTGTTTGATCTGTTTTAAGCGGCAGTAACTCCCTTGAAAGTGGAGTCTGTGTATAAAAAATCACTTGAAAACCAGGATCAATAATTCCAGCAGACTGCTTTTGAGGATTCCTTTTTATTACTGAACTTATGTACTTAAATGTCGTAGATAGATTTTCAGCACTCCACGTTTCATTAATGTCAGATATTACTAATTTAGTACCTTTCTCAAAACCAAAATCATCTGTACTTTCAATAATAGAGTTGGCAACCGTTAGTAAATTTGATTTAGCTTTGTAATCAGACCAATTGATAGTCACCACAAGAAATGGAAGCTCAGGTGCAGATCTCGTAACAATCGTTAGCTTCCCCCCCATTTTTTGAGCTGAAAAACGTCCAATCCCTTTGCGACCAGCTCGTGAGCGACCAAACCGTGGAGAAATTGGATTATCTTCTTTGTCAGAAGTGCTAATGGTCATAAAGCCTTTTATTAAAGCCTCTTTAGTCATGCCATTACCATTATCTATGACAGTAATCGTTCCACCAGGTAATTCAGTTTCTTCAAAAATCACATCAACATTTTCAGCTTCAGCATCATACGAATTTTTAATTAGCTCACTTAAAGCCGTTGTTTTTTTAGCAACAAGCTGCTCACCTAGTCGCTTGACCAAATTCCCATCAACAGTGAACCGAACATTTTCACGATCAAACTCTGATAGCTTGGAAGCCAAATCGAGAACCATTCCATAATCAATCTTCGTGTTTTTCTTATCAAGAAGCAGCTCTAATTGCTTTCTTACACCTTTTTCACTTTTCATGGCTTAAGTTTACTCCCTTATAACGTTCACATCTAAGTTTATGAACGCCTCTAGCCAAACCATTGCTTTGTTTTTTTGTTAACATACCATGCTCAATTAATACACTATCAACCATTTCCATAGCTAAAGGATATTCTTCTGCCATTGCCTTTTCTAAATTAGGAATGAGGGCATTAAGATCATCGATGCAATCTTCTGATAATAGAATTTTTATCTTCTTACCTGCACTTGGCTCTATCTTCAATACACCAGAGCTATACACTCGCCCCTCAACCTCTGCAGAAAATTGAGAATAGGTTGATAGCATTGAAACCGCTATAGCCAACTTCATTTTAGAGGGGGATGTCTTATCATGAAACAAGACTTTATGTACTGAGTTAGTACAATTAACCCTTCCTTGATTTATTACTATTCGAGGGCCAAGGTGTATCATATAAGATAAGAAGCCGTCAGGAATGATTGAGTCAATACCATAATCTGGTTCGAACCAGTTAGGACGTTTTTTGAACGTACGGTTCTTTATTTTCTCTTCTTCAGTTATTTGAGTTAAGTACTCTCGAACCAAACTTTCTTTATCATTCATTTGCAACTGAGAAGGGTTAACTAAAAACGCACGATGACCTTCTCTCTGAATCTTTTCTTGTCTAGGTTTCGTATGCCGAATACCTGCAAGAGAAGAAAATCTTCCAACAACAGGTTTTAGTACAGAGCTAGGGAGTTCAAACTGTTTTACAGTCTCCTTATTTATGATGAACTGCTTGTTTGCACCTGTAACCATTCCTATTTTGATATCTAAATAATGGCTAAGTGGCTTAGACTCTTTCCTAAATGAAACTTTTTGATAAATTTCACGTATGTCCTCAGATATATATGCCAACTTAAAGTGCTCAATCTCCATATGACTACTACTAGTCGTCATTGCGATTGCATCTTTAAGTTCAGACAAATTATCTACAGCTTTTACTGTAAACGAACATTCTTCTTTACCCTTACGATCAAAGCCTTCCGCTATCAGGATAACAGAGGTTTCTTTAGCTCCTTCTTCTCTAAAGAATCTCTCTGCTAGCTTTACGATTTTTAAAACCCTAAAGTGTTTTCTATGTATGGCTATGAGCTTCTTAGCATACTCAGCATGTAATAAACTACTTGGTAAGACCCAAGCTACCCTTCCGCCATTTTTCAAAAAAGCAAGGCTATGTAATAAAAAAAATGCCCACAGGCTCGCATTGCGCCCCAAGGTAAACGAAGAAAAAGGCGAATTACGTAATATCACCTCACAAGATTTTCTTTGTTCTTGAGTCATATTATGCATTGAAACATACGGAGGATTTCCCATAACGACATCAAATCTATTTATAGAAAAATCACAAGGCTCAATTCTAATAAAATCATTTTTCAGAAAACGTTTTTGAATGGAAAGTAGTTTATGAAACTTGCTATGAAGAATGTCAAATGCATTTTGATCTATATCTACACCGAACAACTGCTTATCTGGTGATAAGCAACCTAGCGATTTTAATCGTGTAATACTGCTATCAAAAAAACCACAACCGCCGAAACTGGGCTCTAAGATATTTTCACTCGCGTTCTTAATTGCCCAATCAGCTAAGACCTGACTTAATGCAGGTGGCGTATAGTAAGCACCGAGCTCTCTTTTTTTAGGCAAAGAATGTGGATTCACTGCTGTTAGTACTCTTTTTTTTTGATAACAACTTAATAGTTGCGAATGCCCATAGTTTACCCTATATACGGATGTAGATGAACACTTAACATCGATATCACAGACAATGCAAACCTCTAATATTCAACATCTTAATTGCATTGCATTTTAACAAATCAAAATAATTGGTTTATTGATCCATCATAAATACATGAAAATAAAAACGGCACCTGATCATTACACAATCTACTCACTGTCAATCCATATAGTCAAACACACTACTGTAGGCACACTAAATCGACTATGAACATACCCAATGTCAAGCTTTGATAGGTGATTGCAAGTTTCTCTTATAGCTACATACTCGAATGAAACACATCTTGAATTGCCACCAGGTAAAGACATTTACCTCTACAGGAAATGCTACTTTAAACTAGATTAATTAACAGATAGAGAATGAATTCATTCTACAATGCAGAAAAGGACAAAACTATTTTAGCTATTAGAAGGCAGATTTAAGGAGCGGAGGTCACATTAGTCTTAAGTTCCAATTACCTTAGGAAATCATCTTATTGCTCTCAGTCGAGATTAGCTTACTGTTCCTCCTTAAAATAGTACACAACAAAAAGTATAATACTATTTATTACATGTTTAAAATCATACAGTTGAATCCATTTGATATCAGAGTGATGGTACTAATTTCAAGTCCGCATTTTCACTTCGATCGCCTAAGCTCGCAGCCCAACTGACAATCTTAGTGATTTCAGGTCTAAGCTCGCGCCATAAGTAATTAAGCTCTTTCTGCAATTTTTCGAAACCTGCTCGGGTGACGATGTTTGTTCTCATACGGACTACTTTTTAAAGGTTAACGATAATCTGAGGCCAAAAATCATAGCATAATTCAGCTCTGTCGAGGCACTTTACAACGCGGCAGAAATGTTGCGTCAACTTGTGAGCATTTATATTAGCAATTTGTTCAATTTGGTTACAATTTCAAATACAGTCAAACAAAAGAATTATTACTAAATGTTTCAATACCTTAACAACTCGATTCATTTAGTCTTAACGACATAAATGTGCGATTGCGGAATAACTCGCTAGTCATCAACATATTAAAGCGGCTATATTAGGCTAATTCATTTTCAATATCAGCCAGTTGCCTATACCTATTGGCCCTCCTAGCAAAAAAAGGATCCTACGCATGGGACAAGAAACCTCAAAAATTCTCGTTGTCGACGATGATATGAGGCTGCGCGCCTTATTGGAGCGTTACCTGATGGAGCAAGGTTATCAAGTCCGCAGTGCGGCCAATGCCGAACAAATGGACCGTTTATTAGAGCGCGAAAACTTCCATCTACTGGTACTGGACTTGATGCTCCCTGGTGAAGACGGTCTTTCCATCTGTCGCCGACTGCGTCAAACAGGTAACACTATCCCCATCGTTATGCTCACCGCGAAGGGAGATGAAGTCGATAGGATTATCGGTCTAGAACTGGGTGCAGATGATTACCTGCCCAAGCCTTTTAATCCACGAGAGTTACTGGCTCGGATTAAAGCGGTAATGCGCCGCCAAACGCCTGAAGTACCCGGTGCACCGACCCAGCAAGAAGAGGAGATCACTTTTGGTGAATTCTCACTCAATCTTGCGACGCGTGAAATGCATCATGGCGAAGAGGCAATTGCCCTTACCAGCGGTGAGTTTGCAGTATTAAAAGTGTTAGTCAGTCATCCTCGTGAGCCTCTATCACGCGATAAATTGATGAACCTTGCCCGTGGCCGAGATTACTCTGCACTTGAGCGTTCTATCGATGTGCAAGTCTCACGCTTACGCCGCTTAATTGAAACCGATGCTGCTAACCCGCGCTACATTCAAACGGTTTGGGGTTTAGGTTATGTGTTTGTGCCTGATGGCTCATCACGAAAGTAGTATGAAAAAGAGATGGTGGCACCGCTTAGTCCCCCGCAGCTCCTTCAGCCAAACAGTGATGTTAATTGGCTGCTTACTGCTGACTAATCAATTGGTGTCTTACCTTTCAGTTGCGGTTTACTTTATTAAGCCGAGCTATCAACAAATTAACCAACTGATTGCACGCCAAGTAAAACTGTTGTTTGTCGACGGGGTCGATGTTGGCCGTGAACACCTCACTATGGTAGACGCACTTAATGCCAAAGTGGGTGACGATGCCATGCAGTTTTATAATCAAAAAGAGGCGCGTCAAGCAGGTATTGAACGGGCAACCTATTACGGTTTTCTCTCGTCACAAATGTCAGAATACCTCGGCGGTGAAGCCGAAGTGCGCATTGCACAAGGTGAAGAGTTTGAAATTTGGATCCGTCCACCTCAAGCTCCCTCTCTTTGGATTAAAGTTCCGCTCATCGGCTTGAACGAGAAAAACCTTTCGCCACTCACCCTATACTTAATGGTGATAGGCGCCTTGAGTGTCGCCGGTGGATGGTGGTTTGCCCGCCAGCAAAATCGCCCTTTAAGACGCCTACAAAAAGCCGCAATTGCAGTGTCTCGTGGTGATTACCCCGAGCCTTTACCCATCAGTGGTTCTAGTGAAATTGTTGAGGTGACCAATACGTTCAACCAGATGTCCTATTGCATGAAACAACTAGAGCAAGACAGAGCCTTGTTAATGGCGGGGATTTCTCACGATCTCAGAACCCCCTTAACTCGAATTCGTTTGGCGTCTGAGATGATGGTTGAAGAGGACCAGTATTTAAAAGATGGCATTGTGCATGACATTGAAGATATGGATGCCATTATCAATCAATTCATCGCCTATATACGACAAGACCAAGAAGGTACTCGCGAGCTAGAACAAATTAACGATTTGATTAATGACGTGATCCAAGCAGAATCTAATCGTGAAGGCACCATTGAGTCCGATTTAAGTGAATGCCCACAAGTTCTGATGCAAGGCATTGCTATCAAACGTATTTTAAGTAATTTAGTGGAAAATTCTTATCGTTATGGCAATGGCTGGGTCAAAATAAGCTCGCAGTTTAACGGCAAATACCTTGGCTTTAGTGTTGAGGATGATGGCCCCGGTATCGTTGAAGATCAGATCCCCAAACTGTTCGAACCTTTCACTCAGGGCGATACCGCCCGCGGTAGCGTCGGATCAGGTTTAGGTCTAGCAATTATCAAGCGAATCGTTGACCGTCACCAAGGTAAAGTCATTCTCACCAATCGCAATGAAGGCGGCCTGCACGCCCAAGTTTGGCTGCCGCTAGAATAGCGTCACAATCATTGAATCAGAGCCTCTTTCAAGCCGTCGTCTATGGAATCTTCAACAATACGCCTAACATTGAAAGCCCAGAGAGAGCGCTAAATTAGTCATCGATTCAATGGCGTTAGTATTCGCTGTTTTCTTGTAATTTTTTTGTAATCTAAGTGACATATTCTTGCATCATCTTTTTGATGTGAGTCAACGGAATGAAAATATCAACCCTATCGCTTTCTGCATCAGCTGTATTGCTGCTCATTGCAGTATTACTCGCTGGCGTCGTGTTTTGGAGCAGTGAAGAGCGGCTGTTCATTGAGCAACAAACTTCCCAGCTACAACAGATCCAAAAAACCTTTTTAGTTGAAATCAGACGTGAGCTTGATAGGTACCTTACTAGTGGCGACGCTAGTAAGCTTGAACAAGCTAAGCTCAACTTAGCTAAAATTGAGATGCAAATCAGTCAACAACAAAGCGTTGAAGTGTTGCCGCTACAAGCTTCGATTCGACACTTTATTATCGCCCTCGATAATGACTATCGCGCTGCGGGTAAGCTTGCAGGTAATCCCAGGCAATTATTAGCCCATGCTGAATCAGAGATGCTCGATTACAATCGTCGTCTGACTGATTATGCGTTTCAAGGCTTGCAGCAACAGCCACGACTTGCCAATAAATACTTAGCCTTAACCAGAGAACTGCCACCCTTGATCTATGACTTATCGCAAGTCACTGACGGGTATTTGGTCGGCAAAGAGCAGCGACTGAAATCCATATTAGACAGCCTTATTAATGAGCTTAACTTGTGGCATGACAAGCTCGATGCTCTGCCGCTTATCGGGATATATGAAACGCTGGAAGTTGACGAGTTTGCTCTCGGAGATGAAAGCGGAGAAGAGATAGAGATAGGAGAGAGCGCCCACAGTGAACTATTAAGCTTAAGTCATCGTTATAACAAAGAGGTCAACAATACCCACTCGCTATTGATTAAAAACCAACGTACTCAGCAAGCAATGGCTCAGGATATCGCCACCATCGAACAGCTATTATTGGCGCTCGGTATGGAGCAAGAGCAACATAATCAGCAACTAAAGCAAGAGCTCAGTATCGCTATCTATACTATGGTGTCTGTGCTTATTCTTTTTGCTATTGGCTATTTAATACTGCAACAACGGCGGGTAATTAAACCGCTCAAACATCTTAACCGCGCCTTCCACAAGTTAAGTGAATCCAATAGTCGAGAGCGACTGGCAATTCAGCGTCGCTGCGAAACGGGTCAAATTGCGGGCCATTTCAACCAGCTTTTACAGCGCTTCGAAAAAGAAGATGAGGTACAACGTGAACAGATAACTCATGTATCCAAATCTCTTAGCTTACTCGTTAACCGTATTTCATACCTTTCTGCCAGTACAGAGCAAACTCAAAATATTGTGCTCACCGCACAAGACCAAACTGAGCATATCCGTGTATTGGCACAAGATGTGAGTCAAACCTCGGGGCAAGTGGAGCAAAGCGCACAACAAACCATGCAGCAGATGCAGCTCAGCCAGCAAGAAGCCCAAGCCGTGCTCGATGCAACAGCAGACTCACAAGTTGCAGTCACTCATTGCCATCAATCGCTTGCTAGCCTTACAACGTCGGTTTCTGACGTGTCTAGAATCATTGATGTGATTAGTAATATTGCCGAACAAACCAACCTACTCGCCCTTAATGCTGCTATCGAAGCTGCCAGAGCAGGCGAGCAAGGCAGAGGCTTTGCCGTGGTTGCTGACGAGGTCAGGAATCTATCGCAACGAACCCAAATCTCACTAAAAGAGATTATGCAGATCCTCAACCAGCTCACTCAAGCTAATACTGACCTTGATGAACGGGTGCATGGCATTGAAGAGGCTACACAGACTCAAAGACAACGCGCACAGAGCCTATGGCAAGTCGCTCAAAATGTGCAATCTCAAGCAAGCGATATGGCCAGTACCGCCAAACAAGGGGCTAATAGTGCCTTAGAGCAAGTCAGCTATTTGGACGATTTTGTTAGCGCAATGAACAGCCTTAAAGACCATGCTCAAGCTGCCTCACTGCAAAGTGATGAGATAGCCAAAGAGGTTGAATTGAGCGTTGAAAATATCGAAGTCAGCTTAGGCATTAAGACGAGCGTTTGACAAACATGCCGGCGATGCTAGGTTTTTGTAACCTTTCTGTAAGAATCCAGCTAAAATAACAGTACTTTCAATAGCGTTATGCTGGATTTTAACAAAGGGAATAGGGATATTATGAACAACCTCCTCTTAAGCGCGGTTATCGCGACAAGCTTTTTATCAGGTCAGGTTAATGCAGCCGAGTCTGACTCCCCTTTTGCAATATCCATATTAACGGCTATGGAAACCTATGAAGATTCTCCTGATAGCTCCCTGTCTAAAGGTGTGGGTGTCTCTGTCATCTGGGACAACCTTCGCTACGATAATACCTACCAGTTAGACAAGAATTACTTTAGAGTCCGCGGCACTTATTATTACGAGCAAGATTCAGAAAAATACGACGAAGATAGATATCGTAACTCGATGGACATGAAGCTTCAGTACCAACGTCCTTTCATGAATATCAACAATAACGCTAACCACACCTTAAGCTTTGTAGGTCGCTACGAAGGTCACTATAACAGCCAGCAACTTGAAGAATTTGAACAACTCGCCATTGCAGGGCTTGGACTCAACAATCGCTACGGTGATGTCAATTACTATGACCTAGGCCTAACACTTGGTGTTGCGTATAGCGAAGAAGAGAAAGATGACGATTGGCCACGCGAATATAAAGGCATTACCGAAGATGAGTTAAATCGTCGAGGTTACGGCTACTACTTTGCTTGGAGCAACCGTTACACCTTTGGTCACTCTGGTGTGCAGTTAGGCATTGATTACAGCCGTTATGATGGCCTTTGGGGTTATAAAGATGGTAAGTCATACACCTTTAACCGCCTAAACATGAGCGTGGTCGTGCCGTTAGCTGATAACAATAACTTGCTGCACTTTATCACTCAATATATTGACCGAGAATCAGAGCAAGACTTGATTGGCTTTGATGACGTACTGTATCGCGTTGCCGTTGAATACGTGCATTATTTCTAAAAACAGCAAAATAAAAAAGGAGCTATTAAGCTCCTTTTTTAGATGCTTTTACCGCTTAAAGTGTCGCTAGAATCGCTTCAGCAGTACTGACTTCAAATGACTGTGGTGCTTCAACATTTAATGTTGTGACTACGCCATTATCAACTACCATCGCATAACGCTGTGAACGCACACCGCCAAAACCAGCAGTGTCCATCTCGAGTCCTAATGCTTTAGTAAAGCTTGCATCACCATCGGCTAACATCATCAATTCAGATGCATTTTGCGCAGCTCCCCATGCTTTCATGACGAATGCATCGTTAACTGAAACACATGCAACAATATCAACACCTTTAGATTTGAATTCGTCAGCCATCACTACAAAACCAGGCAGATGAGCTTCAGAACAGGTCGGTGTAAAGGCGCCAGGTACTGCAAAAAGTACCACTTTTTTATTGGCGAATAGCTCAGCAACATTATGATTTAGCATACCATCGGCTGTGAGTTCTGCCAGAGTGCCTGCGGGTAAAGCTTGTCCTTGTTCGATCATTAGGTGTTCCTTTCAATGTTAGAATAGTGGCTGTATCTATATGCTAGTGCAATTTACCGCAAACAAATACAGAGAGAAAACAGGGTTATCGAATTAGTAGCCCTTTATATTGTCCATAAAAAAGCTCATCGTAAATGATGAGCTTTCAAAGTGTCGCTATTTCAACTACGACTTTCCGCCTCTAGTTACCGACGCCACCGGTGTTAATCGGGCCACTGTCAGCCGTCACCGCAGGCCACTGCTTAAACGTGGCTAAATGCTGCGCTACCGCTTCTTGCACTGGACCAAAGGCCCACATTTTTTGCCCCATCCACTTAAGGTACATGCCCGACTCCTCGGCAGCCTTTTCATAGGGGTCTTGACGTAAATTAAACAATAGCGGTGCATTTAGCTCCTCTTTTGCGCCACCCCAGCCATTATTTTGCACCACAAAATGTGCCTTCCAATTACCGACTCGCACAGCTTGTAGTTTGGTGCGCTCGTAATAGAAGATCTCCTTTCTATTGGAGGGAGCATCCTTAGTTAACATATCCAGCTGATTGTAACCGTCTAGATGGGCTGTAAAACCTTTGTAGCCCTTGAGCATTTTCTGTTTTAAATCCTGAGGACCACCCGCTGCAGCGACTAAGGTGGGCAATAAGTCCATTCCATCAAACATGCCATTATTCACTGTTCCAGCAGGAATATTATTAGGCCACTGGATCAAAAATGGCGCTCTAACGCCCCCCTCCCAAGTGGTTCCTTTCTCACCATGAAACGGCGTCATACCACCGTCAGGCCAAGTCATGATCTCTGGTCCATTGTCGGCTGTGAAAATAATAATGGTATTGTCGGCAATCCCTAGCTCTTCAATTTTTGCCAGCATCTCACCAACATGATCATCGAGATCTTTCATCACCACTTCTTGAAGACCCCAACCATTGGTACCCAGCATTTTTTCATATTTGGGTGAAAGGTGTGTCCATACATGGCCGCGAGATGGACAATACCAGGTGAAAAATGGCTTGTTCGCTTTTACTGCTTTTTCAATAAAGTTAATGGTGTGCTTGTTAACTTCATCATCAAGCGTCCGCATCCGCTCAATAGACAATGGTCCGTCATCTTTAATCGACTGGCCACCCTTTCCATCGGATTTAGCATGGATCACGTTTCGCGGCGCAAACTTCTGAAACGCTTTATCTTTTGGCCAATCGGGATCTTCGGTGTATTCCATTGCATTCAAATGGTATAACCAGCCCCAGTATTCGTCAAAACCATGCTTGGTCGGTAAAAAATCATCTCGGTCACCTAAGTGATTCTTACCAAACTGGCCTGTCATATACCCCATGGTTTTCAATACTTCAGGCAGCGTTGGCGTATCTTGATTCAAGCCGACAGGGCCACCGGGTAACCCCACTGTATGCATACCTGTTCGCACCGGGAATTGTCCCGTCATAAAGGCCGAACGTCCTGCGGTACATGAGGGTTGCGCATAATAATCAGTTAACAGCATGCCTTTTTCAGCAATGCTATCGATATTGGGAGTGCGACTACTCATCACCCCGTTGTGATACGCACTGAGATTAGAGATACCGATGTCATCGGTAAAAATAACAAAAATATTCGGTTTATCTTTTGCGGCAGTCGCCGAAAAAGAGAGTGCCATCAAAACTCCACACGCTATAAATTTGAACATCCTTTTCATTTTAATTCCTCTTTTCCTGATTTTTTAATCATATAAATACCCGCCACACCAAAGCCTATCTCGAGTAACAGATAAACAAAGAGTAGCCAGTGAGGCATACCGTCAATTATTAAACTCAAGAACCGTCCGGCACCTAAGCCAAACATAAAAATAACGAGGCTGTATAAGGCGGCTAGTCGATATTTTTGCTTATATGCCCCGAGTAACCAGAACAATGCATTTGCAAAATAAAGCCCCATAATGGCGCGAAAGATGTGGGTAAAATTAGTGCCCTCTGCTTCGATACCAAATAAAAACTGCATTGTGATCGGAGGGTATAACCCGTATGACAGCGCGATAGGAGTCAGTCCTAATACCGCGAAAATAAGAAACTTGGCTGGTAACGTCATACACAATCCCTGTTGAAATACTATTTCAATAAAGATTAGTAGAAGACTGTAAAGGTTCAAGTTTATAGGTGATAAAAAATTAGCATTTTACAGCCACTTATAACTATCTTCACCGAGTAACTAAAGAGATCGACGGTGCAGAAATTGAGGATAAAAATAGCCATCTAATTCACGTTCACCTCGCAACCTAACGCTATTGCTGTACATACTCCGCGATAATCTGCCCCAGTAAACCAATTCCATTTTCCATCTCCTCATTCCATGGCAACGCATAGGTTATTCGGAAATAATTATCGTAACGGCTATCGAGCGTAAACATGGCTCCAGGGGCAATAGACAATTTATTATCAATCACTTTATACCACAACGCTTGGCTGGTTAAATCCGCTGGCAGCTGAAACCAAATACAAGGGCCGCCGCTAGGCTGACTAAGATAAAACGGTGTTGCGGTAATGGTAGCCAAGTGCGGCCTAAGCAGTGCCATTGTCGCACTGTAGTTCTGCTGTATTTGAGATCTAAGTGCAGTGAGGTGCTTGTGATAGCGGCCAGAATCCATCATCTCTTGTACCATGTGCTGCAGCAAGATACTTGGCTCTTCGGCGACGGTTTGCTTAGCAAATTGACACTCATCAAAGCTATTAATACACAATAAATAGCCCAAGCTGATGGTCGGTGAAATGGTATCGTAAAAATCGACAATGCAGATCACTCGGCATGATGACTGCTCACACACCAAACTTGCAATCGTCACTGGGCGTTCACTGCCAAAATAGAGTTCACCACGATCATATTCAATTAACGTCACATGATGTTTTTCAGCCCACTCAATAAGCTGTAGTTTTTCGCTGTTACTGAGCACTCTGCCAGTAGGATCAGCAAAATTGGGATTCACCAAATAGGTCGTAAAAGACTGCGATTCATAAGCGCTACTTAACAGCGCAAGCTCGTCTTGATAGTCAGCCTGCATAGGTATTTCAACCACATCTGCATTGAACTGTTTCAACATGGTTTGAAAATAAAATGACATAGGTGACTCGACAGCAATCGGCTGCTGTAAAGCTTTAGCTGCGATAAGCGCTAGCATTAACCCTTCTTGTCGTCCGTTAGTGATCAGAACTTGTTCATAATTAAACACTTGCTGACTGCGCAACAGATGCTGACAAATAGCCTGCCTAAACGCAGCAACGCCTTCGATTGGATCTTGCATCCATAGCTTATAAGGCCGTTTAGCCAGCGCTTTTTTGTGCAGCTGATTAAGCAGCAACTCGGGATCTATCACTGTACTGGGTGCAGTGCACGATAACGGTAAAATATCATCATCATTAAAGGAGTATTGCACCGCTCTATCGAGTGTTAACCCGGCAAGCACCCTATTGATTTGACGACCATAATTAGGCGGTTTGGCATTGACTCTAGAGACCACAAAATAGCCACGTTTGGGCTTGGCGACCACCCAGCCTAAACGCTCCAATTCATGATAAGCCTGCATGATCGTTGATATCCCCAACTGCCTTTGTTTAGCGAATGTGCGCACTGACATTAGCTTTCCCGTCAGTTGACCTTGCTCAATGGCAGTCATGATCTCATCGACAACTTTTCGATATTTAAACGCTGCCATTAGTGATTCACCATCTGTATTGGGTTTTATTGGCTTTAACTGTATCTGTTTTGCATTTCAATCTATAGGTAAAGTAAAAACCAATACAGAATTGGGAGCAAATAACATGAAAATCATTACTGAAACGGCACGTTTGATCATTCGCGAATTCAATCGCGATGACGCCCAAGCTGTTTACCACTTTAACTCTCCAGAAATCGTCAACCGCTACACGGGTGATGCCGGTCTGTGCGAAAGTGTTGAAGATGCCGCTGGGATCATCGAAAACATCTGGATTAAAGAGTATGCAGAATTTGGCTTTGCTCGTTGGGCGGTGGTGCTAAAAGAGACCGGGCAGGTTATCGGCTTTTGTGGCTTTAAAAATGAAACGCGTATTAATGCTGTCGATATTGGTTACCGTTTTCACCCCGACTATTGGGGCCAAGGCTTTGCCACTGAGTCAAACCAAGCGTGTCTCACCTATGCTCGTGCCCATATGGATTTGGATATGGTTTATGGCGAAGTGATGCCAGAAAATAGCGGCTCTATCCATGTGCTGAAAAAGCTGGGAATGCAGTTTGTAAAACAGTATCAAGAGGGTGGGTACACCATCGACAGCTATGTAATCCAGCTGAAGTAGCCCCAAGGGTAAGTCCACTTTAAACGATGAATTAGCGTTCTGCCTTAGGCATCATTATCAAACGTTTCGTGAAAAATATTGCAACTGGAGGAGGTACATATTCGTATCAGTAGGTGCTTTACCACTATGATTCACCGTCGCGAGCTAACTCTAAACGGTGACACAGTAACAAGGGGAAATAAGCTGTCCCTTGCTACTGCTCCCTTTGACTAACCTAACTGCCCAGCGACTAACAACTCACGCGTTTCAGGGATCTCATTGTAAGACAACACGTGCAACCCTCGTGCAAACGCCAAGGCATAACGAGCCAAAATGGGCCTCAGTTGAGGAGAGACTAACAATAATGGGCTATGACCCTGCTCCTTCGCCTGCGCTAATAACTGCGGCATTCGTTGCTGTAATTGTGCTAACAATTGTGGCTCAACCGGAAAGCTATCTAGTGATCCCTTCCCCTGTTGTTGTGACTGGTTAAGCGCCGACATTAAGGTTTGTTCAAGCTCAGGGGCTAATGTCATCACATTAAGTTTAGGCTCTGCGCCCACAATCGAGTGCAAAATAGTATTGCGCAAGGCACAGCGTACATCCGCGGCTAATAATACTGGATCTTTCGTGTTCTCACTGCAATCGAGTAACGTCGTCGCAATGGTCCGAATATCCTTTAGTGACACTTGCTCTTTCAGCAACAAACGATAGACCTTAAGCTGTAATATTGGCGTTAACGCGTTATTGAGCGACTCCGCCAATTTAGGGCTTTGTTTGGCCAAACGATCACTCAACGACAGTACATCATCATGTTGCAACATATCGGGTAGGGATTCACGGATCAACTTGCTCACATGAGTGGCAATAACAGTGGCATTATCGACAACCGAGTAACCAAGATTGAGCGCTTTTGCTTTGTGAGTTTGATCTATCCAAGTGGCATCCATTTGGTAAGCAGGCTCTTTGGTAATCACCCCATCTATGTCGCCAAATACCGGGCCACTCTTAATGGCCATTAGCCTATCAGGATCTAACTCTGCGGTGACAACAGGATTACCCATTAAACTAATTTGGTAAGCATTAGGCGCCAATGACAGGTTGTCGCGCACTCGCACTTCTGCCAATAAAAAACCAGCTTGTTCAGATAGTGTACGACGGATCCCGGTCAGGCGCTTTTGCAACTCAGCTCCTTTACTGCGTTCAACCAAATGCACTAAACGATACCCTAACCTCACCTCAATCAGATCGGTATAAGGTAGGCCGTCCCAACTGGGAGCGGATGGCTCACTTAAATTGGTTTCCCGCAGCTGTTCAACTTTAGATTCGGCAATCTCTGGCGGCCTTTGACCCTGTTTCCAAGCCACAAACCCCAGCAGTGCCGCAAAAGATAAGAATACTAAGCTCGGCATACCAGGCACGATACCTAGGATCAGCATTACGATCGCAGCGGTCACCAATGTTTTAGGGTTGGCCAACAATTGCTGACGCAATTGCTCTGGCATCTCTTCGGCATCGGACACACGAGTCACAATGATGGCAGCAGCAGTTGAAAGCAATAACGAGGGGATTTGTGCGACCAGACCGTCACCAATCGTGAGCAAGGCATAAGTCTTAAAGGCTTCTCCGGCACTTAAGTCATGCATGAAGACACCGATTGCCAAACCGCCCAACATGTTAATGGTCAGAATAAGGATACTGGCAATCGCGTCACCACGAACAAACTTTGAAGCGCCGTCCATTGAACCGTAAAAATCAGCTTCACGGGCGACCTCTTGTCGCCTGTCTCTAGCTTGTTCTTGCGTTAACACACCCGCATTAAGATCGGCATCAATCGCCATCTGTTTGCCGGGTAAAGCGTCCAAAGTAAAGCGCGCCGAGACTTCTGAAATTCGCTCGCCACCTTTAGTGATCACCACAAAGTTAACGATCATCAAAATAAGGAAAATGACCGCACCAACAACATAGTTGCCGCCAATCACCACCTCACCGAAAGCTTGAATCACTTTACCAGCAGCATCGCCGCCTTCATGCCCCTCAATCAACACGACTCGAGTCGAGGCAACGTTCAATGTTAGACGTAATAAGGTCGCTAACAGTAGTACCGTTGGAAATACCGAAAACTCTAAGGGTCGCCGAATGGATACTCCAACAAGTAACACCATCACCGCCAACACGATGTTAAAGGTAAAAAAGATATCGAGCAGCCAAGGCGGTAACGGTAAAATCACCATTGCCAACACCGCTAGCAGCATAATTGGAATACCGATATAACTTGGACTACCGGCAAAAGTACGTGAAAACCAGTTCATCAATTCAAATAACCTTTAATCATGTTGTAAATTTGTAGGAATAAAAAAGTGGGGTAGAGGATCAGGCTTGGCCTGCTGACCTTGGCGCGCAGCCTGCAGCTGCATGACATAAGTCAGTACATGGGCGATCGCCACAAAGAGCCCTGCGGGGATCTGTTGTTCAACTTGTGTGGAGTAGTATATTGCGCGCGTTAATGGCGGCAACTCAACAACCTCAACACCATGACGCTTGGCGATATCACGCATATAGAGCGCCAGCTCGTCAGTTCCCTTAGCCACAACGTACGGCGCATCGGCCTTAGTTAATTCATATTTTAGCGCCACGGCATAATGGTTGGGGTTCACCAGTAAAACGTCAGCTTTAGGGATTGAAACGTCCGCCCTTGAACGACTGATACGTTGCTGCATTTGACGAATTTTGGCTTTAACCTCAGGCTTACCATCTTGCTGTTTGTGCTCATCCTTCACCTCTTGCAAAGACATTTTTAGCTCTTTGTGATGGTGCCAATATTGATAAGGCACATCTATAAAGGTGATGACTAACAATCCTAGCCCCAGATAGAGCATGGCCAGACTCAACATATCGATCCCACGAGAGACTGCTTCATCAATAGGTAGTTGGCTGATAGCCATCAAGGTTTGGAAGTTTTTTTCCAGAAATAACAACATAATGCTGATCAATAGCACTATTTTTAGTATCGACTTAACTAACTCGACCAAGGACTTAACCGACGCAATGCGACCTAAGCCCGCAATAGGATCGATACGGCTATATTTAAAACTCGCATTTTTAAAGCTTAAGACAGGTCCACCCGGCATTGCCCCAGTAATGATTGCAATGATGCCCACCATTAAAAACAGTGGGCCCAGAATATTGAGTATTTCCAATAATGAATACGCCAAGTGCCTCATCATCATGCCAGGCTCATCTAACTGCGCCTTGGTGAACGACATGTTGACTCTCGTCATCTCGGCGACTTTAGAGGCTATCCAGTCTGCGGTAGTGGTGAGTAATATTGAGCAACCGATAATCAGCGCCGAAGACGCTAAGTCTTTTGAGCGAGGAACCTGGCCTTCATCGCGAGCTTTTTTAAGCTTCTGCGGTGTCGCTTTTTCAGTTTTACTCTGACCGGTATCTTTACTGCTCATGGGCTACCACCAATAAACTGATACATGGAGGACAGAGCATCTAAACACAGATCGCTATAACGGTTAGGTAAACCAGTGAAAGAGAAGAACACGCATAGCAGTCCCATCAACATCGACATCGGGAAACCCAGTGCAAATACGTTTAATGAGGGTGCGGCTCGGCTTAACACACCAAACGTAATGTTAACGACTAGCATGGCCAAAATAGCCGGTAATGCCAACATAAACGCTGCGGCAAACAGCCAGGAGAAACGCCCAATAAGCCCCATTAGTGGCAAATCAAACACACTGCTCCCTATTGGCCACAATCTAAAACTATCGACCAATATGCCAATAGCAACTAAGTGGCCATCTAATGCCAAGAATAATAGGGTGCCATAAAGCAATAACCACAAGCCAATAATAGGGTTGCTCCCTCCGCTAGAAGGGTCGTTCATCACCGCCATCGATAAACCCATCTGCATCGACATCATTGCGCCAAGTAGCGTCATAACATGGATCATAATCGATAAGAATAGCGCTAACATAAAACCAATAAGCAACTGCTCTATCGCTAAGATTAATGCCATAAAAGAGAGGGCATCCACTTGTGGCACTGGCGGTAGGAGTGGTGCAACTAAGGCTGAAATACTGAACGCTAACAACACACGCACGGTAACGGGTATAAAGTTACTGCCCAAGAAAGGCATCACCATAAATGCGCCCATAATACGGCAAAATGGCCACCAGAAAGTACCGATAAAAGCACTGATTTGGACAGAGGTAAGCGATAACATGCTACTAATCCTCAACCAATGATATGGGGAATATTCATAAACAATCGATTAAAGAAATCACTGATCTGCATCAATAGCCATTCACCTGAGAACAGCACCATCAATAGCGTTAGTACCAGTCGCGGTAAAAAACTCAACGTCTGTTCATTGACCTGAGTTGCCGCCTGAAACACTGCAATAACCAATCCCATCAACAACCCCGGAACAACCAAAACCCCGACCATTGTCACGACAAGGAATATCGCCTCAGCAAACATTCCGGTAAGTTCATTGACGTCCATAACGCTAAAAATATCCGCGAACGAGTAGAGCAATAACACTGGGCCAGTCATTTAACACGACTAACATCAGCATCATAGTGCCAAGCAGTAGATATATAATGTCGCCTATTGATAGCACCAACATTTGCGGATCACTCTTTACATCACTCATCCGTTATTCCTCTGCAGGTGATCTAATCCATCAATCATCTTCCTATCCATAACTGGCGACCAAAGTGCTAACCGTCATTGACCATCCATCCACTAATACAAAGACCATCAGCTTAAACGGCAAGGAGATAATTAGGGGTGAAAGCATCATCATTCCCATCGACATCAAGACACTAGCGACCACTAAATCGATCACCAAAAAAGGCAGGAACAGCAAAAAGCCAATTTGAAACGCTGTTTTTAATTCGCTCAACACAAATGCCGGCATAAGCACAAAGAAAGGGATCTGCTCAGTCGTTAACGTTGTCGGTTCATCAGCGATCTTTAGCATCTGTTCAAGATCCGTTTCACGCGTTTGCGCCAACATGAACGCTCGCAATGGTTTCTCTCCACGATCAACCGCTTCCGTCAACTCTATTTGTCCCAGATCGTACGGTAAAAAGGCCTCATCATAGATGGCTTGCCCCACTGGACGCATAATGAAAATGGTCATCACTAAGGCAATACCAATCAGCACCTTATTGGGTGGACTTTGTTGTAAACCCAATGCTTGCCGCAAAATTGCCAACACGACAATGATCCGGGTGAAGCTGGTCAACATCATCAATAGTGCAGGTAAGAAGCTCAGCACTGTCATTAGTGCCAAGATCTCTAATTTAACGTTTACAGACTGGGTTTTATCACCATCAGCCAGCGAAAATAACGTTAACCCATCTCCTGCATACGCCGTCGATGAAAAACAGACGAATACAACCAGCAACACTCGCCACATAGTTAATTAACTGCTCCGGTTAGACTCGTCGCTTCGACTTCAAGTAAACGCACACCATAGCGACCATTAACCTCAACCACCTCACCACGCCCAAGCAATGCACCGTTAACACGAATATCGAGTGGTTCTCCCACCATGCGGTCAAGCGCAACAACATCGCCCTCACCCATTTTTGCCAACTCCCCTAAAGATATCTCTACGCTAGCGAGCTCTAGCGTCACATGTACAGGAAGCTGATTAAAAAACGACATGTCTTTTACAGGCTTAGCCTGAACTTTGGGTTCATCAATCACATCTTCTGCAAAAAAATCGTCATCTAAAAGAAAATTGTCATCCTGCAAAATACTATTTTCAGCCATTGGATTGTTCCTCCATTTGAAAGGCTTCTTGAGTTAATTTGGCCACTATTTGGCCCTCATGGGTATGTACGGTGGCATAAAAAAGCGGTCTTTTCCCAACCGTCAACGGACAGCGAGAATGTAAGTTCATCGGTAAAATATCGCCTACAGCAACATTTTGTAGTGAGGTAACAGGCATACTCTGATGCCCAAGCTCCAGCGAAGTTCGCAATGGAATTTGTTTGAGTCTATTGGCTAACTTCTCTGACAACTCAGGGTCAGCCTGATATTGACTCGGCTGCTCAGCCATCAACTCTAACAAGTGCTCAGCCATATAAAAACGAATGGGGTGACCATCATGCCCAGGCGGAAAGCTCAGTTCACAGCAGGCAGTGGCTTTAATAGGTGCAGCATTCAATACCAGTTCAAGCTCGAGTTTATCGGCATCCATGTCGGTCACTGGTAACCTTGCTATCACTGCCATTATTATCCGTTTCACGATACGAAGTTCAGAATGACTGGGCGCCCTTAGCGGGGATTTTGCAGCTGTCAAACAGCTACCATAATAGCCACTTGCCAGCTGATCTAAGGTGCACTTGTCTATTTCCCACCAACCTAGCTCAATACGGTTATAACTCAGCAAAAACCAAGCATGGTGTAATTGCGGTGTCACTTGATTGCTTTTGGCACTGAGGGATACATTTGATAGCGCTAAATGACCTTGGCGTATAATAGGCATGAGTAACAAATTAACGGCATCCAATATTGGACGCTGGCACAATGACAATTGCATCAACAATCGACTTCGAGCCAACTTTTCTTTAATCAACACCACAGGTCTTAATTCAACACCTTGGGCAGACTTAATTAGATTAGCTTTCGCAGTTGTTTTAATTATAAATCCCCACACAATAAAATACCGTCAAATAACCGACGAAATGATTTAAATAGTTATTAAAATGACGAGTGCCAAAATAACATCGTAATAAAAAAGTAAAATACAAAGGTTATTCTTACAGAGCTTATTAGTCACAAATTAACAGTAACTTAGATCAATCACACACAAAGGCAGCATTAAATAGACATGTGACAATATGTATTGACGACAAACAAATCAATCAACTTAAAT
>NZ_PJBM01000260.1:0-83365 GCF_002836075.1 Shewanella sp. GutDb-MelDb
TATGACGGTTCTTCAATCGAACCGTTTTGTTAAACTGACTTAATACGCTGTCCACCAATTTTTATTATGCAAGATCATTTCTTTCACTAAATTCGCTTGTTTGAGATGTTTTTTTTGCCTATTATTTAAGTTAGTTATGATTGATTTAGCTAAAGTAACTTTTAGTAACAGTATTTTTAATCTGAGTGCCTTTGGTTAGAGTCTTTTCATGTTTTGGATGCAACAAACAAATGGTTTGAACAAATAGAATAGGATATTCATGTTGCCCATCAAGGATAGTTTAAAAAAGAAGAAAATTGATGCGCTGGATTTTAAGACACATCTAGCTTTACTCGGCGTGCCTTTACTCTTGCTTTTTATCTGTTGGATTATTTTCTTTAGTATTAGCGCAAATCAAAGTTCTGTCGCAAATTTACTCCTGATAAGTATTATCTATTTATTCGGTTACAGCCTGAATTACTATTTCCATCAAGGACGACTCAGTCGACTATGGGAGCACCTACAGCAGGTAGTTCATGTCAATGAGACCACCTTTGAGTTAGTTAATATTGCTAACCAATATCAAGATGAAACCGCCTTTCTGAACGCGTTACTCAATAAGGCCGTTAGCTGTATTGACGGTGCCGAAATGGGAACAATCATTCGGGTTGAACCTGATTCTGGTTCCTTATCATTTGAGTCTGCTGTGGGCATTGATATTAACAAGCTGAGAAAGCTCAATATCCATTTGGAACAATCTTTCGAATATCGGATAACAAAAGGTAAATGTGACCGAGTGGTGGTCATTGACGACATGGAAGCCATTAATGCTCACAGTTCGCTAAGCTCTTCAGATCAAGATGTCTTGCTTGAGGCCCCCTCAATACCAATACGCTCAACACTATCAAGCCCAATTCATATCGATGGTAAGCTTTACGCAATGCTAAATTTAGACAGCGGTAAAGTAAAAGCCTTTAGTCATTATGACCGAAATCTGGTCGCTATATTGACTCATGAGGCGGCGAACGCGATATCTCTTTACCAAAAAACACACAAAATCAATACGCTAGCTAACTTTGATAGTTTAACCGGTTTATATAATCGTCAGCGCTTTGAAGCCCTCGCTAAAGAATGGACCTTAAAGGCCCATTTTGGCAGTTATTTAGTATTAATCGATATCGATAATCTAAAGACAATTAATGATCACCACGGACATCAAGCCGGCGATGCCGCACTGCAGAAGGTAAGCCGTGTACTGAAAGCTCAGTGGCACCAAAAGCAGTTAGTCGCCCGTTACGGTGGAGATGAGTTTATCGCCCTTTGCCATGGTCCATTAGAACGTATAGAAAGCGAGATCATTGCAATAGAGGATGACCTCAGTGAACAAGGCGCTGTCTCGTTTAGTTATGGGGTTGAGCAATATAACGGCCAGTGGAATAAAACCTTAAAGGCCGCAGATGAGGCGATGTACCGTAATAAACGGGGCAAAAAATAGCGACACGCAAATCCGTTTTAGTATTGTCTCTAACGTTACTGAGGTCGCTTCTTGCTCTCTTGCTTACTCAGTAATCGTCTTTAAACTGCTATGAACATCTTGGCTAAGTCTGGACATTTCACATGCTCGATCGTTAATACTCGAAGTTGAAGTTTGTTGTCCCTCAATACTGTCGTTAATATTACCGGTAAGGGTGTCAACCTATTTTAGGACTAGACAACATCAATTAATTTGGAACCTGTTTATCTACCCAAAAAACAATCGCCACAACCAAGATGAATCAAGATCCTCTTCGCATTGTCTATACTGACCCGCATAACGCTTAGAGCGATCGTCGACTTTTTTAGCGACTTTAATTAACCAGGCTTTTTGGTTATAAGTTTTACGCTTATAACCGCCCCAGCCTTCATGATAATTTAGATATTGATTACGCGCGTCCCACTTAGACACCCCGTTAATTTTATTGGTCTTATAAATAAACCAACCCATGAAATCCATGGCATCATCAAAATCACTGCGGCTTGACCAAGAGTTACCTGTCTCTCTCACATAGTCATCCCAAGTCATGGTTTTAGCCTGAGCATAACCATAGGCGTCACTCGCTCTACCTGTCGGTATGAAACCTAAAAAATACTCCATTGGCGGCGCGGCATTATGTTTAAATGAGCTTTCTTGATACATCATTGCCAGTGGAACGTGCACAGGTACGCCCCACTTTTCTCTGGTATTTTTGGCGGCGCTATACCATGAACGATTCTCTTGAAATATCGAACATAGATTTTCGGGATCTTTGGGAGGAGGAGTTGCGCAACCAGTTAAAAATGTTGCCAAGATAACAGTCGCAAGTAATGCAGGCCATTTCATAAAAATTGATACCAACGGACAATAATAGCAAAGTGCTAGTGTCACATTGATAGCTTAAATATGCAATTGGGGTTTAATTAAATTGTGTTAAAAATCAGACCGTGAAATACATTATTGCGACCATTATCGCGACGCAGGAAGCTCACAATTGTAGGACTCTTGTTGCCATACTTCTGGTTGCCAAAAGCCACTATCCTTACCTCTATAGACTTTGTCGCTATTAAACTTAGCGGCTAAGTGATAGCGCGTATTGGCTTCTACTACCACGATCAAATCTTTTGGGGTACGAGATGCCAGCGATACTTTTAAAGTGGGTGAATCAATCAACTCCGCCAGCGTAAAACGGTGTTCGCCAACGCTAAGACGATAATTAGGCTGAGAAATCACAGGTTTGCCATCGAGGTGGGTAACGACTGCGCGATAGATCCCAAGCTCTGGTTCAGGAGCCAAAAAGCTTGAGACGGTGCCACACTGATGACTGCTATCAAGTTGCGATGCGCAGCCAGATAGCAGTAATACCAATACCAACATAGAGGCGTTAAGCTGTTTCACCGTTATTGCTCGAAGTAATCAGCGAGAAATTGATCAAAACTCACTTCATCAAGCGCTTCACTCGCCGCTTGCTTGTCGAGTGACGATCTTGCATCTTGCTCATACCGAGCCAACACAGAGTCGCTAATAGGCAAGTCTATAAGTTGCTGATGGTATTGCTGTGCAAGCTCTTTCACCCAATGACCGTGATCAACTTGCTCCTTTTGAAGCTTAGTCATGATCCGACCCGATAAAGTCTCATCAGGATTCACGACCGCTTTATGCCAGTGCGCCAGAGCCTTTTGATACTCACCCTCAGCACCGTCATCAAGCAGTTCTGCAATCGAGCCTAAGTTATCAAATAACGTTTCGAGCCACTGTGTCAACGAAATGTCTGCACCATTCTGACTCAAGACTAAGCCTGGTTTACGCCCTTCTAACACAACGGCTTGTAAGTTAGCTGAAATTTCAGCTTCTTCCGTTTCGTCGCTGTTGCTCGAAGGCTGTAATAAACAATTAAGCAGAAACATATCCAAAAAACGAATTTGTGACTTTTCAATACCAACCGCGCTATAGGGGTTAACATCAAGCGCCCTGACTTCAATATACTCAACGCCTGCACGCGCTAAAGACTCAGAAGGTTTCTCATTTCCTTTAGCGACTCTTTTGGCTCGTATAGGAGAATAAAATTCATTTTCAATTTGTAAAACGTTAGCATTAAGTTGACGATATTCGCCTGCGACTTTGACACCAATTTGGGCAAAGTTTGCCGATGGCATATTGATAGCGGCGTTCATACCATCAAGGTAAGAAGATAGATTGTTGTAACTAATGTCGAGGCTATCTTGTTCTTGATTGGTATAGCCTAAATCACTCATGCGCAGCGATGTGGCGTAAGGTAAATAAAGCGTGCCCTTGCCAATTTTTTCGAACGGTAGCGTCGTTTTTTGGTCTTTAATAAACGATCCGCATAGCGCGGGTGATGCACCAAATAAATAAGGTAACACCCATACAAAACGGCGATAATTACGAATAAGGCCAAAGTAAGAATCAGAGATAAACTCTTCTTTACTCAACGCTTTATTGGATAGTTCATAAAGCCGTGTCCAAAGATCGTCAGACACCGAAAAGTTAAAATGCACTCCAGAGATAATCTGCATGAGTGCGCCATATCGATAAGTTAATCCTTTACGATACAAACGTTTCATTTTGCCATTATTTGAACTGCCATAATCAGCAATAGGAATGTCAGCAACATCACCCACATAGCAAGGCATACTAACCGGCCACAGTTGCTGGCCATTTAAGTTACGCACGCTATACGCATGCGTGTATGTTAAATCTTCAACGAGTTCATCAATGTTTTCAAACACGGGAGTAATAAACTCAAGCAAGGACTCACTATAATCGGTAGTGATCCGCGAATGCATTAAGGCAGAGCCTAATGCTTCAGGGTGACTATCCGTTGCTAAGTGACCTGTCTTTTCAATTCTAAGCGCTTCACGTTCAATGCCTCGCTGCATTGATTTTAGTGCTTGACGACTTGTCGGATCCGACAGATCCCCTACTAATTCATTGAATGATTTCAAAATCTTATTCTCTAGTACGTGACTTTAACCTAAAGCTCATGACAGTCAGACCTGCTTTAACTGGCTAAACTTTCAAGTCATATCAAAATAGTCTTTACGTCACTGTCATGACGATTATAGATGAGGTAACCCCATTAACTAGGATTACCTCTTGTATATAGGGTCTCCCCACTTACTTTACAACTGTAAAACCTCAATTGGATAACCAAGTGTTGATAATTCAGACTCTATCTTGGCACGATCACCTACAACAAGAATAAGCATATCGTCGATTTTCAACTGGCTTTTAGCCAATGAATTCAACTCATCAAGTGTTATGTTATTAGTGATTTCAGTTTGCTGTTCACTGTAATTATCATCCAAATTATAACGTTGAATATTACGCATTAAACCCGCTTTTTGGTACGGAGTTTCGTAGTTAAGTGCTTTAGATTGTGAGATAGAGTTCTGCATAAAGCTAAGCTCATCCTCAGTCATCCCCGTTGCTTGGAATCCATTAATCTCTTTAATAAATTCCACTAACGCTTCGGTCGTCACATCACTACGTACACTAGCAGTCGCTTGATAGAAACCTTGCTCTGGTCCTCCCGAGAAAAAGCTTCTCGCACCATAAGTGTAACCTTTGTCTTCACGAAGATTGAGGTTAATACGGCTATTAAAAGCGCCGCCCAGTGGGTAGTTCATCAAGTAGGATTTGAAAAACGTTCCCGTAGCATCATAAGGCAACGCGCGTTTACCAATTTTTATCACTGACTGCGCCGCTTCTGGCTTATCAACAATATAAATTTTTCCGCCAGTAAATTCAGGAAGAACCGCTAATTCAGGAAAGGAAGTTTTAACCCCAGTCCAACCGTTTAATCCTGTAAGCTTGGATAGCATTTGCGCTTCGTTTAGATTACCAACGGCCACTATTTGCGCATTACCCGCGGTATACTGACGTTTATAAAAAGCTTTAACATCATCTAAGCTAATCGCTGTTACTGATGCAATTGAACCACCACTACTAACACCAAACGGGCTCTTATCACCGTATAACAGAGTACTAAATGCTCTTGAAGCCAAATAATTTGGCTCCGTTAATTGCCGTTGTAGGTTCTGTAATACCTGTTGTTTAACACGATCGAAATCAGCTTGATTGAATGCAGGTTTAAACAACTTCTCTTGGACAATTTTCATTGTCGCATCAAGATTTTCTGTTAACGATGAAATCTGCAATCGACTTTGATAGCCACTGGCACCAAAGCTGACATTACTGCCAAGCATCTCTAATGCTTGAGTCAGTTCTTCAGAACTGCGCTTAAGGCTCGATTCATTCATCATTGACGCTGTTATCGACGCTAAGCCTGCTTGTTCTATGTCAATAACGCGGTGGCCACCATTGAGGTAAACAACCACTTCAACGGTCGGTGTCTCGTTGGTTTCAGTGCCAATAACCTCAATATCATTGGCCAGTTTACCTTGCCAAAGCGTAGGTATTTTTAATACGGGGGCGGCACCGACTGGCGGCACAACGTTGCGATCAAACGCTGAAGTAATTTGAGGCGCGGCATTAAGATCTTGAACCGCAACGGCTGCAATCTTTTCAGTTGGCGCGACAAAGTTATCGGCTTTAGCAATAAGCTGTTTTTGCCCTTGAGGCACAACGCTCATCACCACCATCGGCTTGTCTTTAATATATTTGTTAAACACCCGCATAACGTCTTCTTTGGTGACATTGGCATAACGCGCCAAATCAGTACCAATCATATTAGGGTTACCAGAAAACGTTTCATTGAATGCAAGGCTTGAGACTTTTACCTGTACGCTTTGCAAACCAAAAATGGTGGCAGCTTCAAAGTTGACTTTAACTTTTTCAAGGTCGTCATCCGTCACGCCGCGTTGCTCAAATTCAGTGACCGAGTCACGCATGATTTTTTCTAAATCAGCTAACGTGCCACCCTGTGCTGGATTGGCTAATGCATACATTGAAAACTGGCAAGCCAATTCTTGACATGGATGACTCACACCTGCTTGGACCGCATAGCCATCTTTAACAAGATTTTTATAGAAGATTGATGTCTTGCCACCACCTAAGATGTTAGACAACAGATCCAAAGCGGGCTCATCTTCATGGCGAGCATATACCGTTGGCATTGCCATTTTAATCAAGGGTAAATGCACTCGATCTTCCATCGACAGATAAAGTGTCTTATCCAGTGTCACTAACGTTTTTACGGGCGCCTTAACTTCAGGACCAGCAGGGATTTCACCAAAATACTGATTAACCCATGCAAGGGCCTGCATCTCGTCAAAATCGCCACCAATAGTCAATGTGGCATTATTAGGACCATACCAGCGCTGAAAAAAGTGTTTAACATCTTCAACATCTGCTCGGTCTAAATCTTCTGGCCAACCGATAACAGGCCATGAGTAAGGATGACCTTGCGGATAAAAGGCTTGATCAAAGCGCTCACCCATACGGCCATAAGGACGGTTATCAATACGCTGTGCACGTTCGTTTTTGACCGTCTCACGTTGCACTTCAAACTTTTCTTCCGTTAGAGCCGGTAGGAAAAAGCCCATACGGTCAGATTCTAACCACAACATTTTTTCTAACTGATTATTGGGCACCGTTTCGAAATAATTGGTTCTATCGGTATTAGTTGTACCGTTAAGATTTCCACCCGCTTCAGTGACCATTTTAAAATGTTGTTCATCAGCGACATGCTCTGACCCTTGGAACATCATGTGTTCAAACAAGTGTGCAAAGCCAGAACGACCGACTAATTCACGTCCTGAACCCACATGATAAGTGACATCAACATGGACTAACGGATCAGAGTGATCTTCGTGTAAAATAACGGTCAAGCCATTGGCTAATTCATATTTACGATAGGGAATACCAACATCCTGTCCTGAAAAACTTACCGACTCCAGTAAAGTCACACCTGCAGGTAAAGTCGTTTCAGCCTGTTGTTGACCGGCACATCCAAATAACGCAGCACTAATTGCTGCGGCTAATATCCATTTTTTCAATTATTATCTCCTTCGCCAGAATGCGATATCGTTTTATCATCTGATCAGTAAGCTATGCTTGGCACTAGTATTACCCAGTCAGCTTGAAACAACCAGTGGGTGTTAATCAGTTTAAATCACTTACGACGTAAAAAAGGTTTTGCGATTTCTGCTAACAAAATATTTCCATCACCTTAATCAGCAATCATAGCTCATCTAGCCTACACCCATGAATCTATTGTGGTTTCTATAGTTTTTACAACCCCTATCACGATGTTGCGCGAAAGTTAACTGTTAATATAATTAAAACAAGCTTTTATATGACAATAAGTTATAACTAAATCGGTTTGTGATGCAAGGTGCTCTATCTATAGAATGCCAACGATTGGGTAACTAAATGTAAACCTTCACAGCATTGAAGTGTTAGTCTCCTAGCAAATGATTGCAATAAATTAGGTGGCAACCCTGCCACTTATACGCATGACATAAAAATAATATATTTGGAATATTGATAATGTGGCAAGTAATTAAAAACATCCCTTTTTGGCAAAAGGTATTAGCCGCCTTTGTACTTGGCGCTACTGTTGGTGTCATTTTTGGTGAATCGGCAACGGTATTAAAGCCTTTAGGTGATCTATTTATTAGCGCGATCAAAATGCTGGTCGCACCGCTTATTTTCTGCGCTATCGTGGTGAGTATTACCTCTTTAGGCTCAGAAGCTAACCTAAAACGGTTGAGCTTTAAGACGTTAGGCATGTTTATGTTTACCGGCACTATAGCGTCGTTTATCGGCTTAACCATTGGCTCGCTCATTGATATGGGCGGCTCAATGGAATTGGTTGCTACTGAAGTGAGCGAACGTCAGGTTCCTGGTTTTGCACAGGTACTGCTAAATATGATCCCTGTTAACCCATTTGCCTCTCTGGCAGAAGGGAATGTTCTCCAAATAATCGTATTTGCAGCATTAATTGGTATCGCAATCAATAAGGTTGGCGAAAAAGCTGCGCCCTTGAAAAGAACCCTTGAGGCCGGGGCTGAAGTGATGTTCCAGCTGACTCGTATGGTATTGCAACTTACTCCGATTGGCGTGTTTGGTTTAATGGCCTGGGTGGTCGGTGAGTATGGTTTATCCATGTTATTACCACTTGCCAAGTTCATCGGTGCTATCTACCTTGCTGCGTTAATCCACATTATTTTTGTCTATGGTGGACTGGTAAAATTCGCAGCAAAATTAAGCCCTTTACAGTTTTTCAGAAAAGCCATGCCAGCACAAATTGTGGCATTTACGACGGCATCAAGTTTCGGTACATTGCCGGCAAGCACGCGTTGTTCTGAATCAATGGGTGTATCAAAACGTTATAGCTCATTTGTATTGCCCCTTGGCGCGACCATGAACATGGATGGTTGCGGTGGGATCTATCCCGCTATTGCCGCCATTTTTATTGCCCAAATTTATGGCATTCAACTCGATATGACTGACTATATGCTGATTGCGGTAACGGCAACAGTTGCATCAGTCGGAACAGCTGGCGTGCCAGGCAGTGCCATGGTGATGCTGACGGTAACCTTAGGTGTTGTTGGCCTACCACTAGAAGGGATTGCATTTATTGCCGCTATTGACCGGATCATTGATATGATCCGCACAGCAACCAATGTCACCGGGGATATGATGACAGCCGTTGTTATTGGTAAATCTGAAGGACAGCTTGATCAAGAGCAATTTTATGCCGATGAGAGCACTAAAACAGCACCTGTAACAAGTTAGTAAGATTACTGTGAAAGAAAAAGGCCGCAATTGTGGCCTTTTTCTTTTATACTTTAAAATCATATTGCTAAGTGATTCATATTGAGGGTGTTTAAGTATGGCTAAGCTGTTTTTTATTCCACTGCTACTATCTCTCGCATGGGCGCTATTTCTTAATTACAACGGTGTGCCTCTAAAGAAGGGAAGAACCGGGTTTATCTATATTGTCGGCATTAGCATAACGATTATTTTGTCCTTAGGCTTTCTACTTTGGCTGACCGCAAACCAAAACATTCGTAGTTGGTAACCCACAAATAACCCAATATCGCTTACGCGCCTAGCTCGAAGACCAGGCGCTAACGGCATCAAACTAACGCTTCATCGTTTAATGACCTAGCGCCAATACCTGTATCACTCCAGATCACCACATCGCCCTCCAGCGCTGTCGTAAGCTCAACTTCTATTTCAAATTTAAAACTACTTTGTTGCAAGTAACCTCTAATGACGCTTGCACCACAAGCGAGGATTTTACGATAAGGCTGTGATAACTAAAGCTTGCAATGACACGGCCAAACAGTTGTATATGGAGAATGCTGGTGCATAGGTGATTAAGTTGTTCTTAGTATAGCCAAGCGCACGCTATCATTTTCTGCAGGCAAAAAAATCCCGTACTTTAAAAGTACGGGATTGGTTTAATTGAAAATACTATTCTAAATTTTACAGATATGCTTATCCCAGTACCGCAAGTAACACACCTGCAGCAACCGCACTACCCAGCACACCCGCCACGTTAGGGCCCATTGCATGCATTAATAGAAAGTTCTGATTATTTGCTTCAAGGCCCACTTTATTGACGACCCTCGCCGCCATGGGCACCGCGGACACACCAGCGGCACCTAACAATGGATTAATCTTACCGCCAGATAATTTACTCATGAGCTTGGCCATTAACACTCCAGTCGCGGTACCTATACCAAATGCAACAGCCCCCAACACCAAAATACCTAAGGTTTCAATTTGCAAAAACTGCTCTGCTGATAATTTAGAACCCACAGCGAGTCCGAGAAAAATAGTAACGATATTAATCAGCTCATTCTGGGCGGTGTTAGACAATCTATCGACCACACCCGACTCGCGCATCAAGTTACCTAAACAAAACATACCCACTAACGGCGTTGCTGCAGGAAGGAACAAAATAGTTAATCCTAATACCATGAGTGGGAAGATTATTTTTTCCTTCTTACTCACTTCTCGCAGCTGCTCCATCTTGATCTTACGCTCAGATTCTGTTGTTAGCAGTCTCATAATAGGCGGCTGTATAAGTGGCACTAACGCCATATAAGAGTATGCAGCAACCGCAATAGCACCGAGTAAGTCTGGGGCGAGTTTGGACGCTAAAAAGATAGCCGTTGGCCCATCTGCACCGCCAATAATCGCAATAGCGGCAGCATCTTGCATTGAAAACTCAAACCCAGGGACTAAATTCAAACCAATCGCCCCGAGCAAGGTGGCAAAAATACCAAATTGTGCTGCGGCGCCAAGTAATAACATTTTAGGGTTAGCAATCAATGCCCCAAAATCGGTTAATGCCCCCACACCCATAAAGATCAATAGCGGGAAAATTCCCGTTTCAATACCCACATGATAAGCAAAATAGAGCAGTCCACCTTCGTCGGTAAATCCACCATTAGGAATATTGGCTAAAATAGCGCCAAAGCCTATAGGTAAAAGCAGTAACGGCTCAAAACCTTTTGCGATAGCTAAAAAGAGTAATAAGCAGCCGACACCCATCATTAACAATTGACCTGGCGTAAAGTTGGCAATGCCGGACTCAGACCAAAAGGCGATTAATCCTTCCATGATGACTCCTATGCTAACGCTAACAGCTGACTACCAACTGATACCGAATCACCCTCTTTAACCCAAACCTGAGAGATCACTCCATCAGCCTCGGCTCTTATTTCCGTTTCCATCTTCATCGCTTCTAAAATAATGACAACATCACCCTCTTTAACCGTGTCACCAGGAGACACATGCACTTTAAAAATATTACCTGATAGCGGTGCATTTTGTTCTAACTTGACCACCAACGACTCAACGGCGGCAGTTGTTGCGGGTGCAGCAAAAGGAATCACATTTTCGGCAGAGCTTATTTCACTGATATCCCCCCCTTCGGCCACTTCAACGACAAATCGCTGACCCTGCACTGTTACAGTGTAAGTTGCTGGCCCTTGCTTATTGGCAGCTGCTAGCTCTGCTTTTTTTATTTGTTCGAGCGCTTTTGCAGCCACTTCAGGTTTGGGTTCAAATGCGTCTGGATTATTGCGATTTTTAAGGAATTTGAGTCCAATTTGCGGAAATAATGCGTAGGTTAATACATCATCATCCACCTCTGTTGATAGGGTAATAGCTTCAGCTTTAGCCTTTTCAGCTAACTCAAGACGTAACCTGTCGAGCTCAGCTTCGAGTAAGTCAGCTGGGCGACAAGTTATGGCTTCAGCGCCCGCTAAAACGCGTTGCTGCAGCTCGCTATTCACTGGTGCTGGCGTGGCGCCATATTCGCCCTTGAGTACGCCTTCAGTCTCTTTGGTAAGCGATTTATAACGCTCACCCGTCAGCACGTTAATCACCGCTTGGGTGCCGACAATTTGAGAAGTTGGCGTGACTAAGGCTATGAAACCTAAGTCTTCACGAACGCGTGGGATCTCTTCTAACACTAAATCTAACTTGTCTGCAGCGCCTTGCTCTTTTAGCTGGCTTTCCATATTGGTCAGCATGCCACCAGGGACTTGTGCACGAAGAATGCGCGAATCAATGCCTTTAAGTTCACCTTCGAAAGCTGCATATTTTTTGCGTACCACTCTAAAGTAAGCTGCTATCTCTTCCAATAACGCCATGTCATAACCGGTCGCTCTGTCAGTATCTTCAACCATTGCAACCAGAGTTTCTGTCGCGCTGTGACCATAAGTCTGACTCATTGACGAAATGGCGGTATCAAGTACATCAATGCCCGCTTCTATCGCTTTTTGGTAGGTGGCGGTGCTAAGACCTGTTGTTGCATGGCACTGCATAGAAACAACCAAATCTGTTTGAGATTTGATTTGGCTAATCATGTCAAAGGCATCGAACGGCTTTAATAGCCCGGCCATATCTTTGATACATAAAGAATGACAGCCCATATCTTCAAGACGCTTAGCCATGTCAATCCAAGTGTCCATCGTGTGCACTGGGCTCGTTGTGTAGGAGATAGTACCTTGCGCATGAGCGCCGACGTCAACAACAGACTTAACAGCGGTTTCAAGGTTACGCACATCATTCATTGCATCGAAAATTCGGAATACATCAACCCCGTTAGTGTGAGCACGTTCAACAAAACGGTTAACTAAATCATCAGCATAGTGACGGTAGCCTAAAAGATTTTGTCCTCTTAGCAGCATCTGTTGAGGTGTATTAGGCATGGCTTTTTTAAGCTCTCTAATACGTTCCCATGGATCCTCACCAAGATAACGGATGCAAGCGTCAAACGTTGCTCCGCCCCAAGATTCTAGCGACCAAAAGCCGACTTTATCGAGTAACGGCGCAATAGGTAACATATCTTCGGTGCGCAACCGAGTAGCGAGAATGGATTGGTGAGCATCTCTTAAGACGACGTCGGTTAAAGCCAGTGGCTTGCTCATGGTAACTCCCTACTTATTTATGCTTTTTGGCGGTGCTGATGAATTGCAGAGGCGATAACGGCTGCCATTAAAGGACTCACTGCGGGTTTAGTTACCGCCGGTTGGCGAGCATTAACGGTTATTTTCTCTTGGGGTGCAGGCGCATATTTTTTAGCAACTAGCTTCATTCCCAAAATCAATATACCTAAAAATACAAAAACCAACGACATGCCGAGGATCATGATCCCAAGCGCATCGGTTAACTGTTCTGATATTGTTTCCATCTCTTCCTCTCTCCAGCCCTATATACACTAAGACAAAACGGTGCAACCAAATCAGTGTATGTTAGTTTTGTCGGCCCATTTTACGGATTATGTAAATATACTGGAATAAAACAAATATTTATTCACTAACAGTTCACATGTTATGCATTCATTTCGATAATGCCTAAGCTTAAAGCAGCTAGAAGACTGCTATCATCGGCAAAAACAATAACCAATCTATAACAAAATAGCGAGGCCTTTGTAAATTGGTCATACCAATAAGCATAAAAATATTACTACACTGATGATGATTCTATAATTTATTATTGAAATAACCAGTGAATCATCAGCGTAAGCCATGGCAATCCAAAATATTTATAATTTGAATCTTAAGTTAAAGGAAAGTAATTTCAGATATAAGAACAAAGAGTAACCCAGTAGCTAGAATGAGATCTTATGCACTAATCAATCAAACTATTGGTCTCGTTAAACTTAGTTTTTTCAGGAGTACAAATTAACTGGGTAGCCCTTTTGCA
The DNA here is from genome assembly GCF_002836075.1 of Shewanella sp. GutDb-MelDb. Taxonomy (NCBI): domain Bacteria; kingdom Pseudomonadati; phylum Pseudomonadota; class Gammaproteobacteria; order Alteromonadales; family Shewanellaceae; genus Shewanella; species Shewanella sp. GutDb-MelDb. The sequence continues at coordinate 13,652 of NZ_PJBM01000260.1, forward strand.
AAAGCCATTATTTTATTAAGTTCCTAAAGGCTTCTCTTACGAAAAGCTTCTCTTCCTTTTTCAACTTAAACCCATGGTCATCGTTTTCAGCTGTTGAGCTAAAGCATGCTCTAAATAGCTGCGATATAAGCTGGTGTTTTTGCAGTACCTTGGTGGAAGCATGCGGCGTTTGCAGCGATAACGAAGGTTTTATTGTGGCTGGTGCAGATATAAGATCACCACGCCGATACAATAGGTTGATAAATTCACGCCAGTTTTTTGCTAACAATGCTTGGGTCAGCTTTACTCGTATCGGTAGCGTTTGCTTTTTTAGCCCCAATATAAGCAAAACAACTAACATCAAGACGATGATACTGAGCAATACACTATAACGGTCAATATTAGCCCCTGTAACGTTAAGTTTAATCTCAGAGAAATTTAACCGATGTAAACCAACGTCAGGATCCCACCAAAGTACCTCTTCTCCTCCGACTACAAATTCTCCACCAGCTTCGATAATGTAGTTAAACTCTTGGCTCAATATTGCGCTGTTTTCACCACGATTATTATTGTCAGTCAGTTCAGCTTCAAGCGGCATAACACTAACGCCATCAGGTGCTGTCATGAATATTCGAGGGATATTCATTGCAGGGAGGTTAGTCACAGAAATCTTGATTTCACGCTTAATCACGTCACCAACATTGTAACTTGGCTGTGACACTGACCATTGATCCTCAATCAATACTGATCCTGATACGATGTATTGTTCAGCATGTATAAGGCTTGCAGGGATATGCGCATAAAGCACTACAGCATCCGATATCAATATTGCAGTCTTAGACTCTCCGCTAATGTTGTCCATATACTTGACCTTGAATCGAACACTCGCCACCTCTATAACGCCTTTATGTTCGGGGTAAAGATACACTTCCCAGATCTGAGAGGAGAGCGCTGTCCCAGCGATTGTTCTGTTGCCATTAATGGCAAATGACGATGCTTGAGACAATCGAGCACTGGACATCGAAGGTAAATCAAACTCGGTGCCGCCGTTAAAAAAACCGTTAACAAGTAGCTCAAAACGCAATACAGTTTGTTCACCGACCACAGGATGAACATTAGATACTTGAGTCAAAATCTGGCTCGAAGGAGCCACGGTGTTTACAGCATTAGTATTAGTGGCTGCCGCACTAGCGTTGATACAAACCATACAAAATAAAAATAAAGCGACCCGCTTACATTGCAGAGTTATTGAATGAAGAGTTAAATTGAACGTCTTGCTAATCATTCCCCTCCTCCTTAGCGTCAGTGTTGCTATTCGCCTTTGGCGGTAGAGATCTATCTTCTTGCTGGGACTCATTGTACTGAGCTTGGAATTTTGCAGCTAAAAACTTTTGCGGATCTTTACTGATACCCCTTAACCACTGTTGCTTTTTAGTATCACTGTTTAATAACTCTTCAACTGACAACTGCTGCAGTTCAACTTCTATTTTGCCCATTTGCGGTTTGTCAGCACCAAGATCCATATCGGTCATATCGTCAGGATTAATCGACTCTGGTGGGTTTTCCTCTTGTTGACTATCCCCAAGCTGCTTAATGTCTTTTATCAGCTGAGTCACTATTTGTAAGTTCTTGCTAGCGCCGGGGAAATCAGGTTCAATGTCGAGTAACAATTGATAAAGCGTCTTTGCTTTACTGTAGTTGCGCCCACGAGTGTAGGTCATTGCCAGGTTAAACAGGCTTTGTAAATCATCCTGCTGACGATATATCTTAGCGGCCTTGCTGTACTCTTTTGCTTGATAATAGGCGCGGGCTTTCCAGCTAGGATCTTCAAAGCGTAATGCGGCTTCTTGATAATCACCTTTGTCGTAATAGTATTGACCTTGCTGATCGGCACTAAAGAATAAGTCTAGCCACTGTGCATGGACTGGTACTGGCATCAAACTGACGCAGAGCACAATAGAGGTCGCCCAATACAGACTAAAGCCTCGACGAAAAAACAGTAATAATAGCAACGCAGCCGGATAGAGCAACCAGTAGCCTTGATTAACCACCAGACTCGATTGACTGAGAGCAGCCTGTTCTAGCTTTGATACTTGCTCAAGCCAATTGTCATTGCCAGACAAAAGGCCATCCGCAGTCATCACCGTAAAGCCAAGCTGCGTCGCAGAAGACTCGGCTGATGCCGTTAATGCAGCGAATAACACTTGTGCATGCTGTTTTTGAGTGAACTTAGCCAATGCTTGGCCTTGGCCTGCAAAGCCATCCGATAAGACAAGTAAGTCGAAACCAAACTCTTGTGCGTCGGGAATTGCGGCAATAACGGCAATCAAACTGTCAATATCATCACCTTCTACGGGCATAACTTGAGGCGACATATAGCCCAAATATAGCGTTAACAGCGCAAATTGATCCGATGGCGGTAATACTTGGTGACTGCTGCCTGCAAATGCAACCAGCGAAATAGGCCTAGAACTACCCTGCATTAGCAGTTTTGATACCAGTAATTTAGCTCGCTCTAGGTGGCTTATGCTGCCTTCGCTTTTCAACATTGAAGGCGATAAGTCTAGGGCTATAATCAGCGGCGCTTTAATATCATCGTCACTGGCCTTTAGCCAGCTTGGACCCGCTAATGCAAAAATGATAAAGCTGGCGGTGAGGAACGTTAACCCTATAGGTGCTTTTGTCGCTCTGTGACTATTCTGCATTGAAAATACTTTTGCTAGGTGAGCTGCTATTACGCCTTCTCCAGCTTGTTCTTGCGCCATTTTTCGATTGCGCCAAAGACCATACATGAGTAAACCTATAGGCAAAAATAGCCACAACCAAAGTGGTTCAGCAAACTGAAAACTACTTAACATCAGCCTGCCCCTTATTGACCATCACCGTTGAGATAGTTAGCGCCAACCACACACAAATATAGATAACGAGCATAGGCCCGATAAGCCAAGGGTAAAGGTCTAACTTAGGTAGGTAACTTTGTTGCTGATACTTTGCCGGTGCAATCTGATGCACCTGTTGCAAAATCTGCTCAATAGCACCAGTGCTATTGCCTTCGAATGCTTGGCCTCCAGTGATCTTGGCAATTTTGTTGAGCGTATTAAAATCGACTTTATCTTCCCCTTCGGTATCAATTGAGCCCATGCCTAACGTAAAAACTTCGATACCATCGGCTGCAGCCACGCGGGCGGCATCCACCGGATCTAATCTAGAGCTAGTATCACTGCCATCGGTCACTAACAACAGTATTCGCTCTGTGGTATTGGAGCCATCAAAAGCACGAATACTTAAGCCTATGGCATCACCAATTGCGGTAGCAGGGCCTGCCATTTGAGTATCCATTTGCTGCAGTAATGTCTGCCAAAGCACAATATCCTCCGTAAAGGGCACTTGCAGATATGCGCCAGAACCAAAAACAATCAGCCCTAGTCTATCGCCGCTACGCTGCTCTGAAAACGTATTAAGTAACGATTTAAGTGCAACTAAGCGAGACACTTTACCGTACTCATTGAGCTGATAATCCTCTTGCTCCATGGATTGAGAAAGATCGACCGCTATCATTAAGTCTCGCCCCGTCTTTTGTGTGACAACAGGCTCACCCAACAATACAGGTCGTGCTAAACAAATGATGATCGCTAACCAACTAAGCAGTAACGCCATTGCTTGAATACGTTTTCGCTGTTTAACTTGGCTACCCGACGTGGGTGCTTGTCCAGTCGCAGCAACTAATCGAGCAAAGAAGGGCAAATAGATAGAGGCTGCTGGCTGCAGATAGACGGGAAAGATCCGAAACACAAAGACCGGTAAAATGATTAGCGCTAGCATCCATGGGTAATCAAGACTGATGTTCAAAGCGATGCTCCTTTACCCAACGCTGACATAATTGATTCAGCTTAGAGAAGTCACTTTCTGATAGGTGCTGCGAAATGTGTTTAGCCGATTGATAATTTAACGCTTCTAGTTGTTTTAACTGCGCCTCGGTAAAGATAGCTTGCGGGCTACAGCTTACGATGACCCGATACCAACTCACACCTGTTTGGCTTAATTTATCATCACAGGGCTTGGCTAACATGACTGTGCGCCGTATGACTTGGTTCATGGCACTCGCGTCATGCACCGTCATTGATTGCAACTGAGCCAGTGCTGTTCGTCTATAGCCATTAGCCATCCAGCGTTGCCTTTTTCGAACAATAAGTAGCATCAATAATAGTAATATGGCAAGTATTACCCCGTACCAACCCGGCGCTAGAGGCCACCATGGGATTGACTCCGGTAGCGGTATATCGACGAGTTGAGTTACCGGATTCATGCAGGCTCACCCATTAATAAACGACTTAATTGGGTGATAACAGGCTCATATGTATTAACCAGTCCCACAGGCAATGCGCTTGTTAGCGTTGCCTTTTTCAAACTCGCTAAGCGTTGCTGATAAAGATCATCGTATTTCTGTTGATTTTGGGCACTGGCTTGAATATTAATTTGTTGTTCCCCGTGAGAAACACTCAAACCATGGGCAGCAGTTAAATCATCTTCTAGCGGATCTTGAATGACAAAAAGCAATACATTTGATTTTTGCGACAACACTTCTAACTCCGCTAATTCTTCAATTTCAACCCCCTCAATATCAGTGATCAATATCATCACACTTTGACTGTTTAACGTCGTGACTAATGGTCTAACTTGAGACAGCAACGAGCTGGTGATTGTGGATTCTTTACCATTTTTAAGTGATGCTAAATCCAATTGATTATTAGCCGTCACTATCGCTTCGAGCAGATGAATAACATTGTGGCTTGAGCGTTTAGGCGACATTTGCACCGTACCTCGACAACCGATAACCGCGCCGCCAACGCGGTCTCCTCCATCAAAGACTTGCCATGCTAACAGCGCCGCCAACTGAGCTGCTGTAACCGACTTGGTATTGACTTGACTGCCAAAGAACATCGGTAAGCGTTGATCAACAACAATATGTACTGGTCTGTCTGTTTCTTCAGAATAGACTCTCACATAAGGTTTGCCCAAGCGCGCTGACACTCTAGAGTCTATTTGGCGTATGTTATCCCCCGCTTGATATTGCCTAAGCTCTTCAAAATTCAACCCACGACCCTTTATACGCGACGCATGCCGACCGGAGAGCATTCCAGCCGGCCGGAAACGCGGTGACAATGACAAATGACGGCTATCTTCCCTAAGGGCTAATAATGCACTTAAGTTGGTATAAATTCGCGAGTCTTGCTTGCTCATAAACTGCTCATAGCTTGTTTCATAAGATGGGGGTCACACTAACAAGCTCTTTAACCACATCCTGAGCACTCTTGCCGTTTGCCACTGCAGCATACGAAAGCATGATCCTATGGCTAAGTACGGCCATTACAACCGCCCTCACGTCATCAGGATCAACATAGTCTCTCCCCTCTAGCACTGCGTGAGCGCGAGACGCCTTATCGAGTGCAATTGAAGCTCTTGGGCTGGCGCCAATTTTTATGTATTTTTGTAACTCACTATCAGGATATCTTTCCGGCTTTCTTGTCCCCATCACCAAAGCGACGATATATTTCTCAATACTCTCAGACATAAATACGTCATGAACTAAGCTACGTGCCTGCATAATTAACACTTCAGCATTTTCTATCTTTATTGGAGGACTATCAGTTCGAACTTCTTGGCCTCTGGTTAGACGAATGATCGCTAGTTCGGTTTCATCCTCAGGGTAATCAATCACTATTTTAAATAAAAACCGGTCCATTTGCGCTTCGGGTAAAGGGTAAGTTCCCTCTTGTTCGATAGGGTTCTGAGTCGCTAGAACCAAGAAAACAGATTCCATCGGATGGCTAGTATTACCGATGGTGACCTGCCGCTCTTCCATTGCTTCAAGCAAAGCTGACTGCACTTTAGGCGGCGCTCTATTGATTTCATCCGCGAGTAAAATATGATTAAAGATGGGGCCAGGATTAAAATCAATGTGGTTATTATCAGAGGAAGATAACGCTTCATAACCAATAACGTCCGATGGCAACAAATCTGGGGTAAATTGCACTCGACCTTGAGATAGATGCAGCAAATCAGCTAACGTTTTAACCGAACGGGTTTTTGCGGTACCGGGAAGCCCCTCAAGTAATACATGCCCATCAGCCAACAGCGCTAATACCAACCCTCTTACTACATGTGCTTGGCCTAGAACCTGCTTTTCTAAAGCTATTTGTAAATCACTCAGCTGTGAATATACCGCTTGGCTTTCCATATGATGGCTTTTCCTTTTTACCCATTTTGAAAGGACACCAAACCAGTACCCTTTAAAAATAGAAAAAGGGCGCAAGCGCCCTTAATGATACCAACTTCTATTTACTCGCAGGTTGCTGCAGTTTCTCCATCACTTGATCTAAACTGAAGCTAGCTGCTTTTTGGCTAGGTGGATATTCCTTAAAGGTTTCTAGGAATTTACCCACATAAGCTTGCGCCGGTACTAACATGAACGCTCTGTCTAACATCCAATCCCAGTAGGTATTGGAAGTGATATCTGCATTTTCATACGGGTCTGTTCTTAAGTTATAGATTTTTGGCAGTCGTAAAACAACAAAAGGCTCAGCCCATAACGCTAATGTACCGGCCATTCTTTGCTCCATAAATACCAGCTTCCAATTATTGAAGCGAAGCGCCGCTAAATCACCATCATCAGTAAAGTAGAAAATCTCCTCACGAGGACCTGTTTTATCTTTACCGGTTAAATAGGGCAAAAAGTTATAACCATCGAGATGGTTCTTGAACTTCTTACTGCCCGCTTTATGGCCTTTTAACAACTTTTCTTTCACCTTGCTATCGCCAGCGGCAGCGGCAAAAGTCGGCAACCAGTCCATATGGTGCATAATGTCATTGGAAACCGAACCCGCTGCAATTTTTCCAGGCCAGCGTACCATGGCCGGAACTCGGTAAGCCCCTTCCCAGTTTGTATTCTTTTCACCTCTAAATGGGGTTGTACCCGCATCAGGCCAAGTATTCATGTGTGGCCCATTGTCGGTTGAATAAAAAACAATGGTATTATCTTTTATGCCCAACTTATCAACGGTATCGAGTAATTGCCCTACATGGTTATCATGTTCAATCATACCGTCGGTATAATTACTCAAGCCACTTGAACCTTGAAGCTCAGGTTTAACATGAGTACGAAAATGCATACGAGTACCACTCCACCAAACAAAGAATGGCTTCTTGGCTTTGACCTTTCGTTCCATAAAATCTATTGCCGCAGCGACCGTTTCATCGTCCACCGTCTCCATACGCTTTTTCGTTAGCGGTCCAGTATCTTCGATTTTGCCATCGGCAGAAGACTTAATAACGCCACGAGGTCCAAACTTTTTACGGAACTCAGGGTTTTTAGGGTAATCAATATTCTCAGGTTCTTCTTCAGCATTAAGATGATACAAGTTACCGAAAAACTCATCAAAACCATGGTTTGTTGGTAAAAACTCATCTTTATCGCCTAAATGATTTTTACCGAACTGCCCCGTTGCATATCCCATCGGTTTGAGGATTTCAGCGATGGTTGCATCAGAGGCCTGTAATCCGACATCAGCTCCAGGCATTCCCACTTTTGACAAACCAGTACGAAATACGCTTTGCCCCGTAATAAAAGTAGAGCGACCTGCGGTACAAGACTGCTCACCGTAGTAATCAGTGAACATCATCCCCTCTTTGGCGATGCTATCAATATTCGGTGTTTGGTAACCCATCAAGCCAAAGGTATAGGCACTGATATTAGATTGACCAATATCATCTCCCCAGATAACGAGAATATTAGGTTTATCAGCTGCGGTCGCCGCGAAGGACATTAATCCAGCAGTAACCGATAGTAGAGCTAACTTTTTTGTAAACTTATTGCGAAGTAGCGTCATAAAAGATCTCCGTTCTTTAATACAAACTTGTTTTTATACAAACCTGAACTCATTCTGCGCAAAGCGACTTCCAGAATGACTACGACAAATATAGTTGCTAACTTTAAAGTCACACGTTACCAAAGTGTAATCAACTAAAATTACAACTATTTGACTCCAACTATAGATTAATGGACTAAAAGTAAGGTAGGGCTGCAATGTTTCGTGGCGGTCGTAAAACTAAGGTCTACCTTTAGTGAGGTAAATAGATGAACAAAGCTTTGCTTAGAATTTAAAACTATTGATGCAATCTGTTGTTAATACTGCAAGCAACTATCAGGAAAGTTGCAAGTAACGGATTAATATAAAACGAAAGGAGATTATTATGGATACTGACACTGATGAAAATAATGACACTATTCATATAGGTAAAATTCAGGCACAAAAAAACCGCTTTAGTAAGCGGTTTTTTTGTATTTTAAGAATGGCGGAGAGGGAGGGATTCGAACCCTCGATGGGATTTAACGCCCATACTCCCTTAGCAGGGGAGCGCCTTCGGCCACTCGGCCACCTCTCCGCAAAACATGGTGCGCGTGGAAGGAGTTATATTCACCATCCGTTTAATTAGTTTCCAAAGACATTATCGATGAAAACTAAAACGCAAAATCTGTAAGCCTTATATGGTGCGGATGGGAGGAGTCGAACCTCCGACCGCCTGGTTCGTAGCCAGGTACTCTATCCAGCTGAGCTACATCCGCATATATAAAGATAAAACATTTAGAAAACTTAATGGTGCGGATGGGAGGAGTCGAACCTCCGACCGCCTGGTTCGTAGCCAGGTACTCTATCCAGCTGAGCTACATCCGCATATATTAAGGTAAAAAATTAAAAACTTTATGGTGCGGATGGGAGGAGTCGAACCTCCGACCGCCTGGTTCGTAGCCAGGTACTCTATCCAGCTGAGCTACATCCGCATATATAAAGGTAAAGCAATTAAAACAACTTAATGGTGCGGATGGGAGGAGTCGAACCTCCGACCGCCTGGTTCGTAGCCAGGTACTCTATCCAGCTGAGCTACATCCGCAAATATTAAGCAAAACTTTCAAATGATTTAATGGTGCGGATGGGAGGAGTCGAACCTCCGACCGCCTGGTTCGTAGCCAGGTACTCTATCCAGCTGAGCTACATCCGCTCACTAAAACATTTAAACACAACAGTAAATTATGGTGCGGATGGGAGGAGTCGAACCTCCGACCGCCTGGTTCGTAGCCAGGTACTCTATCCAGCTGAGCTACATCCGCATCGTCGTTTACTGTAAGAAATGGCGGAGAGGGAGGGATTCGAACCCTCGATGGGATTTAACGCCCATACTCCCTTAGCAGGGGAGCGCCTTCGGCCACTCGGCCACCTCTCCGTTTCTTGGCGCACATATTACTGTTTGCCGAAAATAAGTCAAACCATTTCGAAGAAACTATTTCCGTTTGGACTGTTTTTAAGCATGTTGACTGTATATCCGCCTAAGAACGCCCATAATAAGACTTTTCATATCCTAAAAAATAAAAAAGCCAGTTAAAAAACTAGCTTCTAAAATTCTCAGTAATCATCAAACTACAATCAGAAGTTTCCGCCTTCTGGAGCAGTCCCTGATTTTTCAGATTGAATGCGTTGATATATCTCTTCACGATGGACAGAGATTTCTTTAGGTGCATTAACACCAATTCTTACTTGGTTACCTTTAACGCCTAATACAGTGACCGTAACTTCATCACCAATCATCAGTGTTTCACCAACACGACGAGTCAATATCAGCATTATGTTGCTCCTTTAGTTCCTAAACTTGCTTTATACGGCATTATTCCGCTATATACTTATTATAGAGTTAGCTTAGTACAAATTAACAGTATTCAATTTGAAATACGCCAATTAATTGCACCTTTACTGCCTTTATATACAGTTCTAGCATCAAAACCCTACAAGCCATATTAAAAAAATTCTGCACTAAAAGGCTATTATTAAACATAGAGATTAAACGGGCATGAAAACAGTTTGAAGACCATTTCAGCAACACCTCTAAAATCCATTAGCCAAACAACATTACATTGTCACAATCACCATACCAAAGTTAACTGTTATATCTACTAGTTTTCTCGTAAATAGTGATATTTATGCAATTAGTTTGCTAAACATAGCCGCTACCATTAGCACTTATGCTAACTTTTAGCCTTCAGACAACAAAAAACGCTCATAAAGAGCGTTTTTCAAACTTTCATTCAACAGCTATCTCGATTAAGCCAGCTTGTCAGAAATCCAAGGTATAACGCTATCTAATGCACTTTGAAGGTTTTCAGGCTGGCTACCACCTGCTTGTGCCATATCAGGACGCCCACCGCCTTTACCACCAACTTGCACAGCGATGGAAGCTATAAGTTCACCTGCTTTCACTTTGCCAGTGAGATCTTTAGTGACACCCGCAATGAGGTTCACCTTGGCGTCGCCAGCAATCCCTAATACAACAATACCAGACTTAAGCTTCTGCTTGAGTTCATCTTGCAAACCGCGAAGCGAACCTGCATCGACACCATCAAGCTTCTTAACTAAAACTTTAATACCATTGACGTCAACAGCTTCACCAACGAGATCGGCACTGGTTGCTGCCGCAAGTTTATCTTTTAACTGTGCAAGCTCTTTCTCAAGCAACTTAGCCTTATCCAGTTGTGCCTTGAGCTTTACCACAACAGAGGCACTATCGCCTTTCAATAACGACGCAGCTTCTTCCAGCTGATCCTGCTGCTTAGCAATATAAGCCATTGCAGCTGCCCCTGTTACCGCTTCGATTCGACGTATACCCGCGGCAATACCACCTTCAGAGGTGATCTTAAACAAGCCAATATCACCAGTACGACCTACGTGTGTTCCGCCACAGAGCTCAATTGAGAAGTCTCCCATAGAGACAACACGAACTTCATCGTCATACTTCTCGCCAAATAACGCCATAGCGCCTTTCTCTTTGGCTTGCTCTATGTCCATCACTTCAGCAGTTAACGCGTGGTTATGGCGGATTTGAGTATTAACCAATTCTTCTACTTCTTTGACCTCAGAGGCTTTAACGCCTTCAAAATGAGAGAAGTCGAAACGTAAACGTTCAGGGTCAACTAACGAGCCTTTCTGAGTTACGTGCGTACCTAACACTTGGCGCAACGCTGCATGAAGTAAATGCGTAACGGAGTGGTTTAGCTCTGTTCTATGACGACGGTCTTTGTCGACATCAGTAGAAACAGACAGACCAACTTTAATTGAGCCGCTCGCTAACTTGCCAATATGGCCAATTGCTTGGCCGTATTTTTGGGTATCAGTAACGTTATACTCAACACCATCAGCAATAAGCACACCTTTGTCGCCACACTGGCCACCAGATTCACCGTAAAATGGTGTGTTATCCAGTACAATTACCGCTTCGTCACCTGCAGCAAGCTCATTGACCGATTCACCCGCTTTATAGATAGCAATAATCGTCGCTTGGTTATTAAGACTCTCATAACCAACGAAAGCACTTTGTGCATCTATCTTTAGACCATCATTGTAATCAGTTTCAAACTGACCAGCGGCTTGAGCACGGCTTCGCTGCTCTGCCATGGCAGTTTTAAAACCAGCTTCATCGACAGTGATATCTCGCTCGCGACAAACATCTGCGGTTAAATCAACTGGGAATCCGTATGTGTCATACAATTTAAAGGCTGTTTCACCGTCTAATACATCACCTTTAAGATTTGTTAACGCATTATCAAGAATACCTAGACCGCGCTCGAGTGTACGAGCAAACTGCTCTTCTTCAGCTTTAAGTGACTTTTCAACTATTGGTTGCGTAGCCACTAAACCTTTAGCGGCATCACCCATAACTTCGATCAGAGTCGGAACCAGCTTATAAAAGAAGCTGCTAGTAGCACCTAATTTATTTCCGTGACGAACGGCACGGCGAATAATACGACGTAATACATAACCGCGGCCTTCATTCGATGGCATCACACCGTCAGCAATTAAAAATGCACATGAGCGGATATGATCGGAGATAACACGTAGTGATTTATTTTCTAAATCAGTAACGCCGAGGATTTCAGCCGTCTTTTTGATTAACGCTTGGAAAATATCAATCTCATAGTTTGAATGCACGCCCTGCATAATCGCAGCAATTCGCTCAATCCCCATTCCTGTATCAACAGAAGGTCGAGGTAACGGATTCATATCACCATTTGATTGACGGTTATACTGCATGAATACGATGTTCCAGATCTCAATAAATCTGTCACCGTCTTCTTCTGGCGTACCGGGACGGCCACCCCAGATATGATCGCCGTGATCATAGAAAATTTCAGAACAAGGACCACAAGGTCCTGTGTCGCCCATCTGCCAGAAATTATCGGAAGCATAAGCAGCGCCTTTGTTATCGCCTATACGAATAACATTTTCAGGTGCAATACCGATTTTTTTCGTCCAGATATCGTAAGCTTCGTTATCGGTGTCGTAAATAGTGACGCATAAACGCTCTTTGGGCAGTTTTAGCTCTTTAGTTAGAAAATTCCAAGCAAAGTTTATCGCTTCTTCTTTGAAGTAATCACCAAAGCTAAAGTTACCGAGCATTTCAAAAAATGTATGGTGGCGCGCTGTGTAACCAACATTATCTAAATCATTATGCTTACCGCCCGCTCTTACACATCGCTGAGATGAGGTGGCACGGCTATAATTGCGCTTGTCTTCTCCAAGAAATACGTCTTTGAACTGGTTCATACCCGCATTAGTAAATAATAACGTAGGGTCATTAGTTGGCACTAGAGAGCTACTATCAACGACCTGATGACCATTGGTACCGAAATATGCCAAGAAAGCACTACGCAGTGCTGCAGTAGTTTGATACATGAAACCGTCCTGAATTAGGTTGTGCAACTAGCCCGAAAAAGAGCCTAATGATAAATTTTTATGAAAAGCATTATAAGCAGTGTCATGGCTAACAACCAGCCCTGTAGTGACAAAACTGCGTAGACAGCTAAAAAAATGGGTATTGCGGGATCATTCTAAGATATGAGTGGTGAAAATGAGGTTGCTAGCAAATGACAAATTAATCGTAAGGATCACACTCAAGAGCATAAGATATTTGTTCGAATGAAGACTTTGCCCTATTAGATAACGACTGTCGTCTAAATAGACTGTAAGAGCACGGCTATTAGCACCATTTTAATTTTTAGTACGTCAAACTCAGAAAGTTTAGTTTAGTTTAGTTTGGTTTGGATTTTTTACGGGAATGATCACGGCGCGCTATAAGCGCGCCGTGACGTGTAATGCTGATTGGGGCATAAGTATTAAAAAGCTAACTCAAAAAAGGGACTTAAAAAACTTCGCCTGTTTCTAAATCAACATTGTCACCTGCAGTGTCAGTAGTTTCCGCTGTTACTTTTTCGCCTTTGCCTAATAACATTGAACGCAAAGTAGCCTCAATTTCGTCAGACACTTCTGGGTTTTCAATTAAATACTTACCAGCGTTTGCACGGCCTTGACCAATTTTACTGCCTTTATATGCATACCAAGCACCTGACTTTTCAATTAACTTATGAATAACGCCTAAGTCAACTAGCTCGCCAGTACTGTTAATACCTTTGCCATAAAGGATTTGGAATTCAGCTTGCTTAAACGGCGCAGCAATTTTGTTCTTAACCACTTTAACGCGCGTTTCGTTACCAATAACTTCATCGCGGTCTTTGATCGCACCAGTACGGCGAATATCTAAACGAACAGAAGCGTAGAACTTAAGTGCGTTACCACCAGTCGTGGTTTCAGGGTTACCAAACATGACACCAATTTTCATACGAATTTGGTTAATGAAGATAAGCAAAGTATTTGATTGCTTAAGGTTACCTGCAAGTTTACGCATTGCTTGGCTCATCATACGCGCCGCTAGGCCCATGTGAGAGTCACCAATTTCGCCTTCAATTTCAGCTTTTGGCGTTAATGCCGCCACGGAGTCAACAACAATAACGTCAACTGCGCCAGAACGACTCAATGCATCACAAATCTCTAACGCTTGCTCACCAGTATCAGGTTGTGAGCAAAGTAAATTATCAATATCAACACCTAGATTCTTTGCATAGATGGGGTCCAAAGCATGCTCGGCATCGATAAATGCACAAATCTTGCCCTGCCTCTGTGCTGCAGCAATCACTTCCAACGTTAGTGTTGTTTTACCTGATGATTCTGGACCGTAGATTTCGCAAATACGCCCCATAGGCAGGCCACCAGCACCCAACGCCACATCCAAAGATAGAGAGCCAGTAGAGATTGTTTCAACATCCATTGAACGATTTTCGCCCAACTTCATAATTGAACCTTTACCAAATTGCTTTTCAATTTGACCTAAAACGGCGTTTAACGCTTTCTCTTTATTTGGATCTATCTTCATTATTATTTCCTTAAAATCACAGTGCTAACACAGTTTCAGCACTGTATTATCATTTTGATGACGACTCTAATATCTACTTTAGGGCCTCAATATGAAACTAGTATACTGTACAATCATACAGTATCAAGTACTGTGCAAGATTTTTTTATTAAACCAACAAAATCATACAGATAAGCAATAGTACGTAAAAAACGCCCTTAGTTAGCAGTATTTCATCATAATAATCCCCACTAAGATGAGTAAAAAATTGTTAAGATTGGCAACCATAAATGTTTAATGGCCACTACGCGCCGCAGTAAAGTACAGGCAAAGCAAATTGATGACTGCTATTGATCCGCAAAACTTAGAAAAACACACCCCGATGATGCGTCAATATTTGACGCTAAAAGCGGAAAATCCAGATATGTTGCTATTTTATCGCATGGGGGACTTCTACGAGCTTTTTTACGAAGATGCCAAACTCGCTTCTGAGTTGCTCGGTATCTCATTAACAGCACGCGGAAAAAGTGGTGGCGACCCGATCCCTATGGCTGGCCTACCCTACCACGCTGTTGAAGGGTATTTAGCGAAGCTAGTGCAACTTCGTGTGTCTGTCGCGATCTGCGAGCAAGTAGGCGATCCAGCCACTTCAAAGGGGCCAGTTGATCGCAAAGTTGTCCGTCTCGTCACCCCAGGGACTTTGACTGATGAAGCCTTGCTACAAGAGAAGCAAGATAATTTACTTGCCGCACTCTATCAAGGCAAAGCGGGATATGGTTACGCGACTCTTGATATCGCATCCGGCCGTTTTGTGGTCACAGAGCTGAAAGATACCGAGGCTCTGGAAGCTGAATTGCAAAGAACCAATCCGGCAGAATTGCTTTATAGCGAAGACTTTTCACAAATGAGTCTTATTGCAGGCATGAATGGCACTCGCCGTCGACCGGAGTGGGAATTTGATTTTGAGACTTGCCACCGTTTGCTGCTAAGTCAATTTGGCACTAAAGACCTTAAAGGTTTCGGTATTGAAGATGCCAGACTGTCACTGCAAGCTGCAGGATGCCTAATGCAGTATGTGAAAGATACTCAGCGTACAGCATTACCACATATAAACTCGATCATACGTTTTAACCAAGCTGATAGCATCATACTTGATGCTGCGACGCGTCGTAATTTAGAGTTAACAGTAAACCTGCAAGGCGGACAAACTAACACCTTAGCCTCTGTATTAGATAATACAGTTACAGCTATGGGTAGCCGCATGCTACAGCGCTGGTTGCATCAGCCACTGCGTGATCACCAAGTCATAAATGCTCGACAGTCATCTATTGCCGAGTTAATTACCAGTGAGCATTACCTTACCCTTGCTGAAGACTTAAAAGCATTAGGTGACGTTGAGCGAATAACAGCTCGTATCGCCCTTCGCAATGCCCGACCAAGAGATTTTGCGCGCTTACGTCAAGCATTAGGCTTGTTACCGCAACTACAGCAAACGCTTAAGTCGACAACAGTTCCTCACCTTCAATACCTGTCTCAAGTCATTGGCGAGTTCCCTGAAGAACTAGTCTTGCTGTCAAATGCCATTGTCGATAATCCACCAATGCTTATTCGTGATGGTGGTGTAATACGTGACGGTTATGATGCAGAGCTTGATGAATGGCGTGTACTAAGCGCCGGTGCTACCGATTACCTTGCCCAGTTGGAAGCTCGAGAGAAAGAACAAACAGGGATATCTACCCTAAAAGTCGGCTACAACCGAGTACATGGATACTACATTGAAGTCAGCCGCCGCGAATCAGATCTGGTGCCCTTGAGTTATCAACGCCGTCAAACGCTAAAAAACACAGAGCGTTATATCATTGCGGAACTGAAAGAACACGAAGAAAAAGTCCTTTCAAGCCAAGGTAAAGCACTCGCATTAGAAAAACAGTTATGGGAACAGTTATTTGACCTCCTATTGCCGAAAATACATGAGCTGCAAGAGTTTGCCAAAGCCGCGGCTGAATTGGATGTCTTGTGTAACTTTGCTGAACGCGCTGAAACACTTAACTACGCCTGCCCAGAACTATCAGAAGCTTCAGGAATACATATAGAAGCAGGTCGCCATCCTGTTGTCGAGCAAGTAAGTCAAAGTCCCTTTATAGCGAACCCAGTAACGCTAGATGACCAACGTAAAATGCTGATTGTTACCGGTCCAAACATGGGGGGTAAGTCCACCTATATGAGGCAGATAGCCTTAATCACCTTGATGGCACATATTGGTTGTTACGTTCCTGCGGAGCATGCCGTAATTGGCCCTGTCGATAGAATATTTACCCGTATTGGCGCGTCAGACGATCTCGCTTCTGGACGATCGACTTTTATGGTCGAGATGACCGAAACGGCGAATATCCTTCATAATGCAACGCCAAACAGTCTGGTCTTAATGGATGAGATTGGCCGCGGTACATCTACCTACGATGGCTTATCATTGGCATGGTCGGCTGCAGAGTATTTAGCCAAAAACCTTAACGCAATGACGCTATTTGCAACGCATTACTTTGAGTTAACCCAGCTTCCGGAGCTGATGGATAACGTCGAAAATGTGCATCTGGATGCCGTTGAACATGGTGATTCAATCGTGTTTATGCATGCGGTGCAAGAGGGCCCAGCCAGTCGAAGTTACGGATTGCAGGTTGCCGCACTTGCAGGTGTGCCAAACAGCGTCATAAGTGCTGCCAAACAAAAGCTTCACCATTTAGAAAGCCGCGATCAGGCAATGGAGCAGTCGCAAAATGGTCAGATTTTGGCTCAACAAGCCATCAGTTTGCCAACACAAGCATCATCAGCTGTGATTGAGGCACTTGAAAAGCTCAATCCCGATGAACTGACACCAAGGCAAGCGCTCGATTATCTTTATCACTTAAAAAAGTTATCACTGTAATAATATAAGTCTCTTTGCTTTAAGCAATAGAAACAAAAAAGGCGCCAGCGGCGCCTTTTCTTTATCTACCGGTTGCTAAATTCTAAAAATAGCCTCAACAGATAGACCTTGGGCGCCTAACAAATCTTTTAAGCGCTTTAATGCTTCAACTTGAATTTGGCGTACACGCTCACGGGTTAAGCCAATCTCTTTACCGACGTTTTCAAGTGTTGATGGCTCATAGCCTAATAAACCAAATCGGCGCGCTAGAACTTCTCTTTGCTTGGTATTAAGTTCATCTAACCACTTCACTACTGATTTCGACATATCTTCATCTTGAACCTTATAATCAGGTCCAACATTGTCGTCATCAGCTAATACATCCAGTAACGCCTTATCACTTTCGCCACCCAACGGGGTATCGACTGAGGTGATGCGTTCGTTTAACTTGAGCATACGACTGACATCGCTGCTTGATAGATCGAGTTTATCTGCAATTTCTTCTGCGGTAGGCTCATGGTCTAATTTTTGAGCTAGCTCTCGTGCAGTACGCAGGTAAACATTAAGCTCTTTTACGACATGGATGGGTAATCGAATCGTACGAGTCTGATTCATAATTGCTCGTTCGATTGTTTGTCTGATCCACCACGTCGCATAAGTTGAGAATCTGAAACCACGTTCAGGATCGAACTTCTCTACGGCACGGATTAAGCCCAAATTACCTTCTTCAATAAGATCGAGCAGCGCTAAGCCACGATTATTATATCGACGTGCAATTTTTACGACTAATCTGAGGTTACTTTCGATCATGCGGTTGCGGGATTTTTCACAGCCTTTAAGTGACTTGCGTGAAAAAAACACCTCTTCTTCTGCGCTGAGAAGGGGGGAAAATCCTATTTCACCTAGATACAGTTGTGTCGCATCGAGGTTTTTTTGTAAATCGTCTTGTACTTGTTGCTCCAACTCTGCTTCTTTAACTTCCTTTTTATTGACGTCTGATGTTAATCCTTTTACAGAAGTATTCGTAGGTTTTTCTGCCACTACGGCATTATTTGTTCTGCCCATAATATATCTCCCAAATTTCATATTTAACTACTGCACTGTACTGTCCTCCGATTTGCCAAACTGGCAGCCTAATCAACTATTGCTTAGGCAAATATTTAAGTGGGTTTACTGACTTCCCATGATAACGGATCTCAAAATGTAGCATGACCCGATTAGTGCCGGTATTACCCATTTCAGCAACTGTCTGTCCAACATTAACAAGTTGCTTTTCTTTTACTAAGATCTTATCAGCATGTGCATATGCACTTAGATAATCGTCACTATGCTTTATAATAACTAAATTACCATAACCTCGTAGTGCACTTCCTGCATAAACCACTCTACCACTAGCAGCAGCTTTAATTGCATCACCACGATTACCCGCGATCTTTATTCCTTTATTTCCCTGCTCTTTGGCTGAGAAAGTTCCAATCACCTTACCTTTCACAGGCCAGAACCACCGACTTACCTTTTTAGGTAAGGTTGACTCTCGCTTGTGGATAACAGGGTTAACAACTTGTTGACTGCTTGTTACAGAGTACGCAGGCTTTGCAACTTGATCAAGCTGTTTTTTTGACGCTGTTTTAGTCGTTTTTTTATCAACGGAATTAGGTTTAACACTTTGTTTACTAATAACTTTAGTGTTCTTTGCAGTCGATTTAACAGCTGTTTTTGACGTTTTTTTGGCAGTATTAGTATTTGTAACAGATTTTTTAGAGCGAAAACTCAATACCTGTCCAGGGTAGATGGTATAAGGCTTTCGCAGGTTATTGACCTTAGCAACATCAGCAAAATCTTTATTTGCCCCCCAAGAGATAGAGTACAAGGTATCGCCCTGTTTAACTTTATATCGGCTACTGGTAATCGAACCTCTGTCATAAGACGGCTTTATCGGGGAGTTCAAGGATTCCACGGGTGCGGGGCGCTCAGCTTGGAAGCTGCAACCTGATAATGCAAAAGTAAAAATGATACAGAAGTACGCAATAAACTTCATATGACTCGGCTACCCCAAATCGCAAATCTGCGACCATGACTTAAAATTTAGGACAAGGACTACAACAAGAGTAACAATAAAGTTAAGCAAGTTCACCACTCACTAATGGCACAAATCGCACAACCTCTATTGCCTCTGACACACATTTATCACCCACACGAGTGACTTTCAGTAATTGCTGAGATGCTTCTCCTACAGGGATAACAAGCACACCACCCTCTGCTAGCTGTTCTATTAACGCGCTAGGCACACTCGCAGCAGCAGCGGTGACCATAATCGCATCATAAGGCCCTTTACTCGGCCAGCCTTGCCAACCGTCGCCATATTTAAAAGCAATATTATGTAGATCAAGCTTTTTTAAACGTTGTCTTGCTTGAATTTGTAGGCTCTTAATCCGTTCAACAGTACATAGCTGTGGTACTAACTGAGCTAATATTGCCGCTTGATAACCTGAACCAGTGCCTATTTCTAGCACCTTTTTCGGTTTACTTTGCAATAAAATCTCGGTCATCCTGGCAACAATATAAGGTTGCGATATGGTCTGTCCTTGACCAATTGGCAGTGCCGTATTTTCATAGGCTTTATGCCCTAGCGCAGCATCTAAAAAACGCTCTCTTGGCGTATTAGCCACCGCTTTTAAAACTGACTCTTGACGGATGCCAGCTTCATACAGACTTTTTGCTAGATTCAAAGCTGACGTTGACGCGAGCCGGTTCATAAATAACGGTTCCAATAGTATTAAAATTATTTGTCTACAACTCTACGGTTGCTAACCAAGTCGTCATTGCCGCTAACTGCTCAAAGGCGGTTAAGTCGACAGTCAATGGCGTTATAGAAACATAGCCGTTGGCAACAGCATAAAAGTCAGTACCTTCACTTGCGTCTTGTTGATCACCTGGCGGGCCTAACCAAAATATCTCTTTGCCTGCGGGATCTTGTGTCCTGATCATCCCTTCAGCTCTATGCCTTGCACCCAATCGAGTGATCTTGATGCCTTTAACATCAGTAATAGGCAGGTCAGGCACATTGATATTCAAAATCTTATCTTGCGCAATAGGTTGTTTCTGTAAGCCTTTAACAATTTTCAACGCAAAATAAGCTGCTGTTTCATAATGTTTTAACTCAGAGCCCACAAGCGAAATAGCTATCGCTGGAAAGCCTAAGAAGCGGCCCTCCATTGCTGCCGCAACAGTGCCAGAATAGAGAGTATCATCGCCCATATTTGCACCAGCGTTGATCCCCGACACTACCATGTCTGGTTCATCTTGATACAACTCTCTTATCGCAAGGTGTACACAATCAGTTGGAGTGCCGCTCACCGAGATATAACCATTGTCTAACTTATTCAGCCGCAGTGGATTGGTCAAGGTCAGCGAGTTACTCGCACCAGAGCAGTTACGATCTGGGCCAACAGTTAAGGTTTCTGCTATCTGCTTTAACGCGTTTGTCAAAGCAACGATACCTTCGGCATTTACACCATCATCGTTACTAATTAAAATTTTCATTCTGTTGCAACGAGTTCCTGTTGTGCCGCTAGCATTTGTTTTCTAGCCACCTCTTGCACATCTTGATACTCAAACAGTTCTCGTAAGACAGAAGTAGCATAAGAGCCTGATGGTAAAGCAAATTTAAGCGTAATGGTATCTTCTTCAATTTGATACTGTAAATGCTGTGGTTCAAGTAGCAGAGCACGACGCTCTTGACTTAGCCCCGCATGTTCTAATCCATCACGATCAATCGCTAAGTCTTCAAGCGCGTTTGCTTCCACTTCAGCGGCGTCAGCTTGAGCTAATGGCAAACCACGCCCCCACATAGGAGCCGAGAGTTGGATATCTTTTTTGGCCAAACGTGCGGTTAAGGTTTCATCCCATTGCTCGGCAATGAAATAGCTCTTGCTACCCGCCAGCATGACACAATCACCGCTTAGCGTCGCAATGCCATGTGAGGCTAATCTCGCGGATGTAGCCACATTAAACACATTCGAGCGAACAGCAGAAAGATACATACTGCGTTTATTGCGGTCTTTAACATTGCGACCGCCAAACATCTGCCGACCAAATACAAGGTTCTTGCCTTCATGACCAAAACGTTGCTCACCAAAATAATTGGGGACACCTATTTGAGTTATCTTTTCCAGCCGAGCGACAACATCGTCAATCTCAGTGACGTTTCTCAATACTAAGGTGAAACGGTTTCCCGCCAAAGCCCCTATCCGTAATTTTTTTCCATGACGAGAAGCGGTCATCACTGTGATTTTGTCACTGTTAAGTGCTTGCCAATTAGGTGTTTCTTTACCTGGGATACGAACACCAAACCATTGTTCGGTCACTGCATGTTTATCTTTTTGCCCTGCGTAAGTCACCTCTTTTGGATGAACATGAGCAAAACTTGAGAGCATTTTTGCGACTTCGAGTGTATTAAGGCCATCTTTGCGAATGTGTAGCAGGTGGTGCTCGCCCTCGCCTGTTGGCACAAAAGGCAGAATTTCTTGTACTAAGAAATCACTATTATGTGTTCTTAGATCAGCAGTAGCTGCGGGCTTACCGTGTAAATAATGAAGTTCGCTCATATCTCTATAATCTCTTTATATCTTTGCCAGCAGCACTACAGCTTCAACTGCAATACCTTCTTTTCTGCCTGTGAAACCAAGCTTCTCTGTCGTTGTCGCTTTAACATTAATATCGCCAATATCAGACTGCAGATCCGCAGCTAACAAACAACGAATACTTTCTATATGTGGTGCCATCTTTGGGGCTTGCGCAATAATGGTCACATCCAAATTTGATAACGAAAAGCCTAAATCCAGCACCAATTTATAACAGTGCCTCAGCAAGACCCGGCTGTCAGCGCCTTTAAACTGGGCGTCAGTATCCGGAAAGTGCTTACCTATATCACCCAATGCCATTGCACCGAGTATTGCATCAGAAATGGCATGTAACACCACATCACCATCTGAGTGCGCAATAAGACCAACATCGAAAGGGACAACAACGCCGCCTAAGATCAATGGTGGTTCGCCGCCAAATTTATGCACATCGAACCCATGGCCAATTCTAATTTTCATTTCAATTCCTAGTGATGACACTAACCAGCGTTTAAACGTTAGCCTATGCTGCTTAGATTTTTAAGAAATAGCGAAGCCAGCTGCAGATCATCAGGATGGGTCACTTTGATGTTGTCAGCGCGACCGCTAATAATACCCGGCATAATGCCTGCCCACTCCATAGCTGACGCTTCGTCAGTGATAAGTGCTCCTGCAGCCAATGCAGCTTTTAGATTATCCCTTAACGGCTTAACAGGAAAATACTGCGGTGTTAAGGCATGCCAAAGTTTGTCACGGCAAACAGTATTACATATCTCGCCATTATCCTTGCTGCGCTTCATGGTGTCACGCACTGGAGCGCCTAATATCGCCCCTTGTGGAAAGACCGAGCTTGAAGCTATGAGTTTATCGATATCGGCATGACTTAAACAGGGGCGCGCCGCATCATGTACTAACACCCAACTGTCTTCATCAGCATGTTGCAGAGCCGCAAGCACTGAGTCAGCTCGCTCATTTCCGCCAATTACGGCTAATAATTTAGGATGTGTCGCCTGAGGCAGCGTTGAAAAATACTTATCTTGTGGATGGAGCGCAATGATCACCGTTGAGATGCCAGCATGACTCAACAAGCAATCCAAAGTGTGTCCGAGGATCGTTTGCTCGTTAAGGGCTAAATACTGTTTTGGCACCTCAGCACCCATGCGACTGCCTATCCCTGCGGCTGGTACGACAGCGATGATTTGTTTAGTTGATTGGCTCATTAAAGAATTCCACTTAGCAGCTGATATCTAGCATCAATCATTCTGTTTTGAGAGGCGGTCACCACCAACAACTCGAAAGAATGTCTCTCCCTCTTTAACCATGCCTAATTCGTTACGGGCTCGCTCTTCAATCGCTTCAGTTCCGCTACGTAGATCATTGATTTCTTCTCTTAATACTTGGTTTCTAGCCACCAATTGTGCATTGCTCTCTTGCTGTAGTTTAATCTGCTCTTGCAGGTGAATAGAGTCCGCAAGGCTTTTATCCCCTAACCAAAGGCGATATTGCAGCAAGATAAGTAACACTATTAAGGCAAGAAGAAGGCGTTTCATGATGCTAAATAGAAAGAGTCTAGGAATAGTAAACAGATAGTACAACAAAAAAGGCCACCGAGTGGTGGCCTTTTCAAAATTTATAGCAAATTATGCTTGGCCTTTAATCTCGCTTAAGCCGTTATAAGGTGCTTTTTCGCCAAGTTGCTCTTCGATACGCAGTAATTGGTTGTATTTAGCAACACGGTCACTACGACATAGAGAACCTGTCTTAATTTGGCCAGCAGAAGTCGCAACAGCAAGATCAGCAATAGTTGAATCTTCTGTTTCGCCGCTACGGTGTGAAATAACAACAGTGTAACCCGCTTCTTTCGCCATGCGAATTGCAGCTAAAGTCTCAGTAAGTGAACCAATTTGGTTGAACTTAATAAGAATTGAGTTAGCGATATTGTTGTCGATACCACGCTTTAAGATTTTAGTGTTAGTCACGAATAAATCGTCACCCACTAATTGAATCTTGTCGCCCATGATTTGAGTTTGGTAAGCCCAACCATCCCAATCAGACTCATCTAAGCCATCTTCGATTGATGCAATTGGATACTGCTCAGTTAATGACTTAAGGAAGTCAGAGAAACCGTTTGCAGTGAAAATTTTGCCTTCGCCAGCAAGATTATACTGACCATCTTTGTAGAACTCAGAAGCAGCACAGTCAAGTGCAAGCGTGACATCAGTGCCTAGCTTGTAACCCGCTTTTTCAACAGCAATCTTGATCATAGCAAGTGCGTCTGCGTTAGAAGCAAGGTTTGGAGCAAAACCACCTTCATCACCAACAGCAGTGTTTAAGCCTTTAGACTTAAGTACGCTCTTGAGACTATGGAAAATTTCTGCGCCCATGCGTAATGCTTCACGGAAGCTTTTAGCACCAACAGGTTGAACCATGAACTCTTGGATATCAACGTTGTTATCAGCGTGCTCACCACCGTTCAAGATGTTCATCATAGGAACAGGCATTGAGTACTGACCTGGAGTACCGTTCAGCTCAGCAATGTGCGCATATAAAGGCATACCTTTAAATGCAGCAGCCGCTTTTGCAGCAGCCAAAGAAACAGCAAGGATCGCGTTAGCGCCTAACTTATCTTTGTTCTCAGTGCCGTCAACATCAATCATAATCTGATCGATTGTCGCTTGTGCCGTTGCATCTTGGCCCAGTAACGCGTCTTTAATAAGACCGTTAATGTTTGCCACTGCCTTTAATACACCTTTACCCATGTAGCGAGACTTGTCGCCATCACGAAGTTCTAGTGCTTCACGGCTACCCGTAGATGCGCCAGATGGTGCTGCAGCCATACCCATGAATCCGCCTTCTAAATGAACTTCAGCTTCAACAGTTGGGTTACCGCGAGAATCCATGATTTCGCGACCGATAATGTTAATAATCTTAGCCATAATGCCCTCGATTTAAGTTTGAAAGATAAATTTAAAGTAAAAAGTAAAACGAATTTGTAATATCTAAACTCACATCACCAAAAACAAAAAAACCGCTCCCATTACATGGAAGCGGTTGATATTTTGGTTTAGCCTAAATCGCGTTTCTGATACGCGGCAGCTGCTGCAATAAACCCTTCAAATAATGGCTGACCATCACGAGGTGTCGATGTAAATTCAGGGTGGAATTGACTCGCTACAAACCATGGGTGATTTGGTAGCTCAATCATTTCAACCAATTGACGATCTGAAGAAAGGCCACTAAAAATCATGCCTGCATTTTCAAGACGATCTTTGTAGTTGTTGTTCACTTCATAACGATGACGATGACGCTCAACACAACTGAGTTCTTTATAGGCTCCAGCCGCTTTTGTGCCTTCTTCTAGATGGCATAACTGCGCACCTAAGCGCATAGTACCGCCTAGATCTGATGTTTCATGACGCTCTTCAACCTGACCTTCTTCGTTAGTCCACTCAGTGATCAAGCCAACTACAGGATGTGGTGTCTCTTTATTGAATTCAGTTGAATGCGCACCCTCAAGGCCCGCAACGTTACGTGCAAACTCAATCAGCGCAACTTGCATACCTAAACAGATACCAAAGTAAGGTAAGTTATTCTCACGAGCGTATTTAGCCGCCATGATCTTACCTTCGATACCACGTTCACCGAATCCGCCAGGAACCAAGATACCGTCAAGACCTTTAAGGACTTCGTCGCCTTTAGCTTCAACGTTTTGTGAATCAATGTACTTAATATGCACAGATACACGATTAAACAGACCCGCGTGCTTCAACGCTTCGTTAACTGATTTATAGGCATCAGGTAATTCAATATACTTACCGACCATACCAATAACGATTTCGCCCGTTGGGTTCGCTTCTTGGTAGATAACGTGTTCCCACTCGTGCAAATCAGCTTCAGGACAATCAATGCCAAAACGCTTAGTGACCAGTTGATCAAGATTCTGCGCTTTAAGCAAAGCAGGGATCTTATAGATACTATCAACATCTTTAAGTGAAATAACGGCACGTTCTTCTACATTACAAAATAGCGAAATTTTCGCTTTCTCATTTGCAGGTACAGGACGGTCACCACGACAAACCAACACATCAGGAGCGATACCGATTGAACGGAGCTCTTTAACTGAATGCTGGGTAGGCTTGGTTTTAACTTCGCCTGCAGCGCCTAAGAACGGCACTAACGTAAGGTGCATAAAGAGTGTTCTTTCGCGACCGAGTTCAACACCCAGTTGACGAATAGACTCAAGGAAAGGCAGTGATTCAATATCACCTACCGTGCCGCCAATCTCAACGATGGCAACATCGTGGCCTTCGCCACCAGCGAGTACCTTTTCTTTAATTGCATTGGTGATATGTGGGATAACCTGAATAGTGGCTCCCAAATAATCGCCACGACGTTCTTTACGCAATACTTCTTCGTAAATTCGACCGGTAGTAAAGTTATTACGGCGATTCATCTTGGTACGAATGAAACGCTCATAGTGACCTAAATCAAGATCTGTTTCCGCGCCGTCTTCAGTCACAAACACTTCACCGTGCTGTGTTGGACTCATGGTACCTGGATCAACGTTAATGTATGGATCCAGCTTCATAATGGTTACGTTTAGGCCACGGGCCTCTAAAATTGCAGCCAAAGATGCTGCTGCAATGCCTTTACCTAGTGATGAAACAACGCCACCAGTAACGAAGATATACCTTGTAGTCATTCTGAACCTGAGAAAAATGAGTTGGAAATATGTGCTTGTAAGAAAGCACGAGGACGGGGAAATATTATACCAAAGCATAGCGGATTCGACAAACTAGAATTAACCTAAAATTCAGTTTATTTGTCCGACTCAGCTCGTTTCACTTGATCCCAATAGCTATCCAATTCTGCTAATGTGTGTTCACTCATCGGCTTACCGTTAGCTTCGGCACTAGTTTCAACCCCTCTAAAGCGCCTTTCAAACTTTTGATTTGCTTGCCTTAATGCAGCTTCAGGCTCAACTCCCAAGTGCCGAGCTAGATTGACCACCGCAAATAGCAGATCACCCATTTCATCTTTAACTCTAGCAGGATCAATATCGTCTTGATTGACCTCATGCAGTACTTCATCAATCTCCTCGTGGATTTTTGCAACCACTGGAGGCAATTCAGGCCAATCAAAACCGACACGAGAGACTCTTTTTTGAATTTTCATCGAACGAGAAAGTGCTGGTAGGTTAAGAGGAATATCATCTAGTACTGAATGTTGTTCACGCTCTGCGCGTTCAGATGCCTTAATTTTTTCCCAGTTTTGTTTTATCTGATCGGTACTACTGCTTTTGAGGTCGGTAAATACATGCGGGTGACGCCGAGTCAACTTATCGCAAATGCGATTAATGACAGTGTCAAAATCAAACATGCCCTGCTCTTTGCCCAGTTGGCAGTAGAACACCACCTGAAACAATAGGTCACCTAACTCGTCAGGCAGTTCATCAAGTGCAATACGCTCGATGGTATCGGCGACTTCATAGGCTTCCTCTAAAGTAAAAGGCACGATTGATTGAAACGTTTGGGCTTTATCCCAAGCACAACCCGATTGAGGATCTCGCAGCTTTTGCATAATCGTCAGCAAAGGCTGCATGTTTCCCACTGGCTTAGTCATTAAGCTTTCCTACTTTATGTTGGCTTATACTCTACGAGCTTCGCTGACGCCATCGACTTGTGACAACTTGGCCATCACACGAGATAAACCATCCAAATTGTACAGTTCAAGCTCAAGTTCAATGGCTGCTGTTTGCGTTTTGACATCTGACGATGAGCTCATTGCAAGAACATTAGACTTTTCCGCAGCAAGTACAGATGTCAGATCTCTAAGCAATCCCGAACGATCACTTGCAATCACTCGTAAACGAATTTTGTAGCCGCCGGAGTAGTTCTCTCCCCAGACAACATCAACAGAACGTTCTGGTTGGGCGCGAATAAGCTCTTTTACTTGATCGCAATCGGCGCGATGCACCGAGATACCACGGCCTTTAGTAATGAAACCGAAAATCTCATCACCGGGGACCGGCTGACAACATTTAGCAATGTGGCTCATTAAATTGCCTACGCCGTTAACCTCTACCTGTCCTTGGCCTTTTCTGGCCGGTTTGCTGTGACTCTTTTTAACAAGATCTTCTAGTACCTCTTCGTCAGACTGCTCGTGAGTACGCAACTTGCTTTGAACATGGTTAACAACTTGATTAAGACGAACATCACCACCACCGATCCCGGCAAGGAGATCGTCCATGCTGACCATGTTAAATCGTTCCACGGCGGATTGAGCGTCTTTGAGTTTTAAGTTAGTGCGCGCCAGTTCGTTTTCAAGCATTTCACGGCCTGCAACAATGTTTTTGTCTCTATCTTGTTGCTTAAACCAATGTTGGATCTTAGAGCGTGCCCGTGACGTTT
The DNA here is from genome assembly GCF_002836075.1 of Shewanella sp. GutDb-MelDb. Classification (NCBI taxonomy): domain Bacteria; kingdom Pseudomonadati; phylum Pseudomonadota; class Gammaproteobacteria; order Alteromonadales; family Shewanellaceae; genus Shewanella; species Shewanella sp. GutDb-MelDb. The sequence goes on from NZ_PJBM01000260.1 coordinate 41,854, forward strand.
TGATATAGCCTAGATTAGGATTAAGCCAATCTCTTTTCGGATTTGGATTTTTAGAAGTAATGATTTCAATCCGCTGCCCTGTTTCAACTTGGTAAGTAAACTGGACGATACGGCCGTCAACCTTGGCGCCAATGCACTTATGTCCGACATGCGAATGAATATAGTAAGCAAAATCCAGCACCGTCGAACCTAGCGGAAGATCAACAACTTCGCCACTAGGGGTAAATACATAGACACGGTCTTCAAAAACTTGGCTACGTACCTCTTCAACGAGGTTACCGCTTTCAGCGACATCTTCTTGCCACTGTAGGATTTTACGTAACCAGTTAATCTTTTCTTCATAGCCGCTTTGCTTGCCACTGCTACTTGCACTGCCCTCTTTATATTTCCAGTGGGCGGCGACACCTAATTCAGCATCTTCGTGCATCTGTTCAGTACGGATTTGAATCTCGACTGTTTTTCCTTCAGGCCCCACCACAATAGTGTGAATCGACTGATAACCATTCGGCTTAGGGTTAGCGACGTAATCGTCGAATTCACGCGGAATATGATGCCAAAGAGTATGTACAACACCCAATGCTCCATAGCAATCTTGTAGTCTGTCGGTAACAATTCTTACCGCTCGAACATCAAACAACTCATCAAATTTGAGTTGCTTGCCATTCATCTTTTTCCAGATGCTGTAGATATGTTTTGGACGGCCATACACTTTGGCTCGGATCTCGTCCTGATCTAAACGCGCTTGCAGCTGGCTCACAAAGTCGTCGATAAAGGTTTCTCTATCGAGGCGTTTACCATCAAGTTGCTTGGCGATATCTTTATAAGTTTGCGGATGCAGGTAGCGAAAAGAGATATCTTCAAGCTCCCATTTCAACTGCCCAATACCAAGACGATTTGCCAACGGTGCATACACATCAGCAATCTCTCTCGCAATAAGTACCTTTACGTCTTCATCGGCATTCTTAATTTCCCGCAGCAAACAAATACGCTCAGCAAGCTTAATCACCACGGCACGCACATCTTCAACCATCGCCAGCAACATTTTACGAATGTTGTCTATTTGCGGCTCACCATGGCGGGTTTGATTGTTAACTTTTAGCGCACCAATGGCATTCATGGTTTCCACACTGGAGACCAAAACTTCAAGTTTTGGGCCAAAGCGCTCTTGAATGTCTTCTTGAGTGATTAAGTCTGCATCAAAAACAACAAACAAAATGGCAGCTTGCAGCGTTTCAATATCCATATTCAAAGGTGCAAGGATTTCAATCATCTCTCGAGCACGTTGCAGTACAGGAAGGTTGGCCTCTTTATTTTGGCCCACTAATAACTCAACCTGCTCTATCAACTCCAAAAGAGTTTTGGCTTCGTTGGAATCACTAATATAACGTTTTACCCACTCTTCTAGTTGAAAGTGAGGGTCGTTAAAATGTGCTTCGCGAACTGATACCATCGTCTATTATTCCTTTACGTCTCGAAGTGGATTAAACCAAAAACATCAGTCCAAACCATTAAAATTCAGACCTTCTATCTTCAGCATTGAGCGTATATTGTCAATAAACAAACGCTGACAATCGTAACTAAAGTTGTCTATTTATCGAGTTCAAATAATGCCATTGATTCTAAATGGTGTGTTTGTGGAAACATATCCACCAAGGCTATCTTTTTAAGTGCATAACCTTGCTTTAATATCACTTCGCTATCACGCGCTAAGCTTGCAGGATTACAAGAGACATAAACCAATGCCTTAGGTTTAAGCTTCTTTAGCGATAACATGCTTTCATAAGCCCCCGCTCTTGCAGGATCAATCAGCATCTTATCCACTTTGCCTAACCATGGTTCTTGTGACAAATCCGCACTTAAATCGGCATGAAAAAAGGACACTTTATCTAAACCACTATGCTGCGCGTTAAGCGCTGCCTGAACCACCATGGCTGGCACCCCTTCAACACCAATAACTTCAGCGCCACTTTTAGCTAATGGCAAACTAAAATTACCGATACCACAAAACAGATCAAGCACCCGCTCATCTGCTTGAGGGTTAAGCCAGTCTACCGCTTGCTTGACCATTGCTTGGTTAACCGCTGCGTTAACTTGAATGAAGTTACCCGCTGAAAACTTAAGTTCAGTATCGCTGTCACCCAAACAATAGAATGGTTGTTCACCATTGCCGCTAAGATGTTCAGTCTCGGCATTATCGTCTTGCAACACCAGATTGAGCGCCTTGCTCTCACCGAATACAGCCAAACGTTCTCTGTCTTTATCCGATAACGCCTTGGTAATACGTAATACTACAAAAATGCCGTTGTCAGCCTGGGTCAATTCTACATGCCCTAACGCTTTTTTGCCGCTGAGCTGATTTAATAAGTAAGCCAGATCAGGGATCAACCCCGATAGTGGTTTTGTCATTACAGCACAGGATTGGATCTCTACGACGTCGCTGCTACTACTGGCCCGAAACCCTAAACTAATATGTTTGGTGTTTCGATCAAACCAAGTCGCTAAGCGCGCTCTTCGACGATAGTGCCAAGGCGAATCACTCAATGTATCACAGACTTCACTTGCCTGAGTTTGAGCAAATTTAGCGACCAATTCCTGCAATGCTCGAGCTTTGTGTGCTCGTTGAGCCTCTATATCTAGATGCTGTAAATCACAACCGCCACAGCTAGCATAATGCGGGCACGCAGGCTCGACACGCTCGCTTGATGGTTTTTCAACCTTTAACAGTTTTGCTCTAGAAAACTTCTTTTTCTGCTCAGTCAACTGGACTTGAACCGTTTCGCCAGGAAGTGCACCGCTTATAAACACAATCTTCCCTTGATCATGAGCAATGCCTGCACCGAGATGATCCAGCTGGGTTACAGCCAAAGATAACTTTGAGGATAATTGTTTAGATCTATTTGGTTTTGCTTTAAAAAATTGTGCCATGTTACTCTCTAAATAGATAAAAAAAACTGGCCAACACAGGCTGTTACTGGCAGTCTATCGAATACTCTCACTATATTTATCGGTAACCCAATCGTCTCATGAATGAAGCCAACAATATGACCAAGTACAGCCTGCGTTCATGGGTTCTGGTATTGGCGTTAGCTCCAACTATTTTAGTGGGTATTTTATTGGGAAGCTATTTTACCATAAATAGATTTTATGAACTTGAAGAAACGCTCATAGATCAAGCGAGTAGTATCATCGAGCCTTTAGCCATTGCGGCAGAGGTCGGTTTAGACAGTAAAGATTTTGAAACCACAAAGCGCTTAATCACCGCCGCTCAGCTCAACAAAGCCTCTTTAGTACAGTTTATTGCTATTTTTGATGTCGACAACCGTGTCGTCGTCACCTCGCATCATTATAAAAATCATGAAGTCATGCGTTACGACAAACCGCTAAGTTCGATGCTAAGAACTGAACTTGAGCAAGTCGGTGACAGTATGATTTTACGCAGCCCGATTTTCAAAAACAGTGCAGTGCGACCTGTCGATACCTTCGATGAGAATGACAATAGGATCTCAATAGAGGCCGTTAAACTCGGCTACATATCGATATTGATCAATAAAGAGAATGCGCTGCTTGAGCAACATCGCGCCGCTGTGGCGGCGTTTATTATTGTATTGATTGGGGTGCAGCTGAATCTATTTTTTACTTTCCGACTGGTTAAAAACGTAACCCAACCCATTACTGAAATGGTACGAGTGGTTGCCAAAATTCGAGAAGGTAAACTCGACACCCGTTTAACCGGAAACCTCATTGGTGAGCTGGATCTGCTTAAACGCGGTATTAATGCCATGGCAGGCTCCTTGTCGGAATACCATGATGAGATGCAGCAAAATATTGACCAAGCCACATCTGATTTACGAGAGACACTCGAACAAATTGAGATCCAAAACGTTGAGCTTGATATGGCCAAAAAGCGGGCGCTAGAAGCCAGCCGGATTAAGTCTGAATTTTTAGCCAACATGTCCCATGAGTTACGCACCCCACTTAATGGCGTCATTGGTTTTGCAAAACAGTTATTAAAGACCCCATTACACTCCAGTCAGCAAGACTATATTCGTACCATTGAGCGCAGCGCCACGAGCCTACTCAGTATCATCAACGATATTTTGGATTTTTCTAAGCTAGAAGCCGGTAAAATGGTATTGGAAAACATGCCATTTTCTCTGCGTGAAATAGTCGAAGAAACCGTCACTATGTTGTCTAGCAGTGCACGAGAAAAACAGATTGAGTTGGTGATCGATGTTGACCCACGTATTCCAGAGGATGTTACTGGCGATGCGATGCGTTTTAGCCAAATCCTGACGAATTTAGTCGGCAACGCAATTAAGTTTACCGACAGGGGGAGTGTGCAGCTTAAGATGCAACTTGAAGAGATTGCGGACGGTAAAGCGCGTGTCCGTATTGAGATAATTGATACAGGTATCGGTATTGATGCCGAAAAACTGGCCGCATTATTCCAAGCTTTTGGCCAAGCAGATTCTTCTATCTCAAGGCGCTTTGGTGGTACGGGTCTTGGACTGGTGATCACCAAGCGTTTGGTTAATCGAATGGGTGGCCAAATAGGCTGTAATTCAGAGCTACAACAAGGCTCAACCTTCTGGTTTTCCTTACCTCTTAACTTAAGCCAATTCCCCATCAGCGATACCTTACCAATTGGTACGCTTAAGAATAAAAGCATTTTACTATTCGAACCTAATCCGTTATCACAGCATGCCATTGAACGTATGCTGCTACGCTGGGGTCTTAAAGTCACTAAGGTGACCAGCAGTAAACAGCTCGAATTTATTGTGACTCAGTCAAATCACTTGTTTGATTATGGGCTCTTTAGTTGTAAACCGCTCGCGACTGGCGGCAACGGTGTTGAGCTGCTCAAAGTGGCTAAACCTAAAATAAGTTACTTAATGCTGATAAACAATTGCGTCGAAAGTGAGGATATCTTCACTCAAATTCGTCCCTATATCGACAAGCAACTCACGATGCCTATCGGTGAGAAGCGACTGTCCAGTAGCTTGATCGATCAACAATCTACACTTGAAGCCGAAGTATTGCCAATGCCTGCAATAATGTCGGCCCCCGAGGTGAGAGAAAACTTAACCGTACTGGCAGTTGACGACAACCCTGCTAATTTAAAGCTTATGGATACATTACTAAAAGAGCTAGTGACCCAAGTGCTCATTGTCGATAATGGTGATGCCGCGGTAGAAATTGCAAGACAACGCAGTTTTGACCTTATCTTTATGGATATTCAAATGCCAGGCACTGACGGCATTAGCGCCACTAAACTAATAAGACAAAATTCAGCTAATCGCAATACGCCCATTATAGCAGTGACCGCCCACGCTATAGCTGAAGAGCGAGAGCGTATATCATCGAGTGGTATGGATGGCTACTTACCCAAACCTATCGATGAGGCAGCACTGAAGGAGGTGATCCGCAAATGGAAAAACAAACCCAAGTTCACCCACTTTGATCAGCGCACCTTAAATTGGGAACTGTGTTTGACGCAGGCAAATAACAAGCCAAACTTAGCAATTGAAATGTTGAAGATGTTGTTAAAGTCACTGCCAGAGACGGTGGAGCATATCAATAGTGCACTCACGAATTTTGATCAGCAAAACATGCTTACCTGTATTCATAAATTACACGGTGCAAGCTGTTATTGTGGCGTGCCGACCACCCAACAACTTTGTCAGGAGATAGAGTCAGGGTTAAAGCGTGGTGTTACTGTAGAAGATGTAGAACCTGAAATCCTTGAGTTACTTGATGAGTTAACTAAGGTAGAATCAGCCGCTAATCAAGTGATCACCCAGCTATCAGTGGAAATAAAAGATGACAAATAAACCGGGCTTTTTTCAACGCTTAAAAGGGCTAACACTAGCACAAAAGAAACTTTTTGCTATTGCATTATGCCAGCGCATGCTACCCAATTATCAGCTTTTTTCTGAAGTGTGTGAATTTGGCAACCCGAAGGTGCTCGATACACTGCTCAACCTGCTTTGGCAGTCAATGTACGACAATAAACTGAAACTAAATTTAGAGCTACAAATGGAACGTATAGAAGAAAATACGCCAGAGCCTGCTGATTTTGACGTCTACGGTGTATATCCAGCACTAGATGCAGCGGTAGCCTTAACCTCTTTGCTAAGCGCACTAGAAAGTAAAGTTGAAGAAGATATCACTAATATCAGTAAGCTCTCGTCAGCTACGGTTGCCAACTATATTGAAGCAACCTGCGAGCAAGATTTTGATAAAGAATCAGAATTAGATGATTATATTTTTAACCATGAAGTCATGGTTGAAGAAAAAGAGATGCAAGAAGATCTTCTGCAAACCATCGAAAAGAACCCACACCTCAAAGCCGATTTCATCAAAGAGTTACGCCGAGAAATTGTCACCGTCAGCATATCAAATATTGGCGTCAGCGCAGCAGATTAGTACCGCAAAAGAGTCGCTTTATTAAAGCGACTCTTATACTCATGCCATTTGTAAAATCAGGATCACGTGGGTATAGAATACGCTTAATTCAAGGTGATAGTTGTTCCCTTAACTGTCCATCGAGAACAATTGCTCCGCTTTGGACTGCATAAACTCGATAAAGAGCTTAACCTTCAAAGGTTGATGACTGCGTTGATGATACAAGATTGAAATCCGCCTTTTCTCACCAATCCATTCAGGTAATAGCGTTGTCAACTGGCCGCTCTTAAGCTGGTTTTTCACAAAAAGTGCTGGGCCATATAAAACCCCACCATGATCTACAGCGGCCTGCACTGCGCCATTTAACTCACTTAACGTCAGTTTTGCAGGTCCATCATAATAAAAGTTCTCTCCCGATGGGTGCTTTAAAGTCCAGTTAAACAAAGGCCATACTTTAATCAACGCGTGTTGTTCTAAATCGCTTGGATGGCACAAGCTAGGTGCCTTATCCATATACTGCGACGAGGCAAACAAACCATAATTAAGCACGCCAAGAGAGCTCGACACCCAAGAAGAATCTGGTTGGGTGCCACCGACAATAGCAACATCAACCCCCTCATCTATAAGATCGATTACGTTATTATTTTGTACTATATGCAGCTGTATATCTGGGAATTTTTCACAAAACTCGTTAATGGCATGGATGAAAATCATCGAAATAATTGACACCGGAGCCGCTATTCTAAGGGTACCTTCAGGCTTATCCACCGCAGCGCCTCTGATACTGTCAAACTGAGATACTATGGCCTGATATTGCTGAAACAGCGCTATGCCCTCCTCTGTTAGACGCAGCTTGCGAGTGTTCCTCATCAACAACTGCTTATCGAGCTGTGTTTCCAATTTAGTCAACTTACGGCTCACCGTTGCAATTGGCATCTCCAGCTCTTTAGCGGCTTGGGAAAAGCTCCCTGCATTAACTAAATGAACAAATTGGTAGATCAGCTGTAATTCCAAACCAAAATTACTATTCATCAATATAAACCCAAGCGTTTAAAACATAAAAAGGGGATCGGCTACGACCTAAGATTAATAGTATAACAAAACGTAAATATGATAATGTTCTAACTCAATTTTATGCGTGTTTTACGTATATTGTAGACAAGTTAATAGAGAAAATATGTCAGCTGTTATAACGCCACTACTCGCTGTATTTGGCATCATGTTGATTGGCACTTTGGTGCAAAAATCAAAACTGCTGCCTGCTGAGACCGATCAAGTTTTAAACCAATATGTGTACTATATTGCGTTTCCGGCCATTATGCTGATCACATTGGCACAAACCCCGATCAACGACATACTGCACTGGGGTTATATCGCTGGGTTTAGTGGCGCCATGCTAACCAGCTACGCGATCACCTTTCTCGTCTCGCGTTGGACCAATCCATCTCAAAACGCAGTCGCGTCTATGCGAGCGCTCAACGCCACCTTTGGCAATACTGCTTTTATCGGTATTCCCTTAATGGCGATGTTGTTTCCCAATAATCAAACGGCACTCGCCGCAGCCGCTATTGCCAGTCTATTATCGGTGTTAATTTTTGCCATCGCGCTCGTGTCATTGGAAATGATTGGCCGCAAGCAAAGCAGCTCAGCGGCAAAAATCATTAGCCTCGCCTTAATGCACAACCCTATTGTAGTGGGTAGTATGGTTGGGATAGTCCTATCCGCAATGACAATTACTTTGCCTGATAGTATCGCCCTCATCATTCGTCAACTGGGTATGACCTCGAGCCCTTGTGCACTGTTTGCCATCGGTATGGTGCTCGCTAAATCAGCTCAACACCAAACTTCAACACATATTATTAGCCTGAAACAGCTCACAGAGATTAGTGCTATCAATGCCATTAAACTGATTTTTCAGCCTCTAGTCACTTACTTGATCATGTTTAGCCTAGATGTTGATCCACAATTGATTGCTATGGGCGTCATACTCGCGGCGCTGCCGACTGCTGCCAGTGTCTACCTACTTGCACAACGGTACCAAACTCAAGTCATCACCAGTGCTCAGGGAATACTATTGGGTACCCTTGTCACCTTTATTACTTTACCGTTATTAGAAGCTTATCTATTGGGTTAACATTCGATGCTTAATTTAAATGCCCGCCTTGCTAAACCTTGGTTCTAGCAACTTTTACTTCTGCATAGTGAGAGAGTGCACTAGCTAAATTTATTAACCCGCTAATGAATAATTCCCATCTAACTGTATTGATTAGCTTTTAGCTTATAGGGCGCGGTAATTAGAGATGAAAAAAGTTGCCGATATCGATTAATTTTCCAACTGATAGTTTACTGTATAAAAAAACAGTATATACTGTTCATTAATACAGTGTATTGGGATAGGACATCACTATGCTTTGCCAACTCAGCATTAATAATTTTGCTATTGTGCGTTTTTTGGAACTCGATTTTAAAGCCGGCATGACCAGTATCACTGGTGAAACCGGCGCGGGTAAATCTATTGCTATAGATGCATTAGGCTTGTGCCTAGGTAATCGAGCCGACGCTAATGCCATTCGGCCTGGCGCCACCAAAGCGGAGGTAAGTGCACGCTTTTCATTATCTGATATTCCACTCGCAAAGCGCTGGTTAGAAGACAATGATCTCGAACTAGATAATGAGTGTATCTTAAGACGAACCATCAATAATGATGGCCGCTCACGCGCATATATCAATGGTAATCCAGTCCCACTTGCACAGATAAAATGCCTCGGACAACTGCTGATTGGCATCCATGGCCAACACGCTCACCATGCGATGCTAAAAAGTGAGCACCAGCTTACTTTACTCGATAGTTACGCCAACCATAAGATGCTACTCGACACTGTAGCGGCGAGTTATCAGAGATGTAAAACGGTTGAAAAACAGTTACATCAATTAGAGTTAGCGCAGCATGAAAGGCTTGCTCGTAAACAGTTACTGCAATACCAGGTCGAAGAACTCAATGAGTTTGCCATTGCTAAAGGCGAGTTTGAAACCATAGAGGCTGAACATAAAAAACTCGCCAACAGCACGGCATTAATCGAGCTATGCCGTAGCCAATTAAATATTTTGCAGGACAATGATCAAGCGAGTGTTGAGTCATTATTAAATACCTCTATAAGTCAGGGGCAAGATTTAGAAAGTTATGATGCCGAACTTGGCAGCGTTGTCGCCATGCTTAATGATGCACTTATTCAAGTACAAGAGAGTAGTAGCGAGCTTGAACGGTATTTAGAAGGTTTAGAACTCGACCCTGAATACTTTGAACAATTAGAGCTTCGGATCTCTAAAGCACTGCAACTGGCGCGCAAACACCATGTCAATGCCAGTGAATTGTTTGCTCACCATCAAGGTCTGTTGAATGAACTCAATGAGCTTGGATCGGACGGGGACAAACTTGAAGAGATCCGCAATCAACTGCAAAATAGCCAACAGGCATATTTGAATCACGCACGAAAACTAAGCCTTAGTCGTGGCCGCTACGCTAAAGAACTCGATAAAAAAGTGACTCAATCGATTCATGAGCTGAGCATGCCTAAGGGTAAATTCAGTATCGCAGTCAACTTTAATCAAGCCGTCATTAGCCCTCAAGGCTCCGATGCTATTGAGTTTCTCGTGACCACCAATCCAGGTCAACCTTTGCAGCCCATTGCTAAAGTGGCCTCAGGCGGAGAACTCTCTCGAATAGGCCTTGGCATACAAGTTATTACCGCTAAAAAAGTCGCGACTCCAACACTCATTTTTGATGAAGTAGATGTGGGGATATCAGGTCCAACGGCGGCTGTCGTCGGCCGGATGCTGCGGAGTTTAGGGGAATCGACTCAAGTATTTTGCGTGACCCACTTACCGCAAGTTGCCGGTAATGGCCATCAACATATGTTTGTTAATAAGACCAGTAAATCTGGTAAAACAGAAACATCCATGGTCGCCCTAGATAAAGACCAGCGAATTGAGGAGTTAGCTCGCTTACTGGGAGGTGACACCATTACCAGTAATACGATTGCCAATGCTAAAGAGCTGCTGTTTAGTTAAATGAACTTGCGTAAAACAACCATTAAAAAAGGAGCTAACAATAGCTCCTTTTTTAATGCCACACTCACGACCTAAATCAAGTAGTGAGCTGCGGTGTGTAAGCAAATCAAGGAAAATATCCCTGCAAGTACATCATCAATCATAATCCCAAAACCACCTTGCACTTTTGCATCCAGCCAACGAATCGGCCATGGTTTCAAAATATCAAAAAAGCGAAACAACACAAAACCGGCCAGTAACCATTGCCAACCCGCTGGCGCCGCTATCATGGTGATAAGTAAACCGGCAATCTCATCCCAAACAATAGCACCGTGATCATGCACGCCCATATCTTTAGCGGCTTTATCACATATATAAAAGCCGATTAAGACGGTAAAAAGCGTCAAGCCGATATACCAAGGTAAGCTCAATGGTGCCATTAATAAGTAGAGCGGTATGGCGGCAAGCGTACCAAATGTACCTGGCGCCTTTGCGGCTAAACCTGAGCCAAATCCTAATGCCAAAAAATGAATAGGATTTTTAAGAGACAGCTTGGTTAGTGCTTTATCTTTTGAAAGTAAATTCATCAATTAAAGTGCTCAAATCCGAGGTTAATGGGCTCAAATGGCTGTTTATCTAACAACAATTTCAACTTGCCACCCGTGCAAATTTGACCAATCTTAGTAAACTTCACACCCGTCTCAGCCAATGCGATCTCTAGTGCGCCTTTTTGGGCTTCAGAGACAGTAAAGAGTAGTTCATAATCCTCACCACCCGTTAATGCATAGCTTAGCGCCATCTCAGCTGAGACATTGGCTTTGAGCTGGGGAGATAAAGGCAGCTTATCGACATTGATTGTCGCGCCAATATTCGAGGCTTTCAGTACATGTCGGATATCAGAGACTAAACCATCTGAAATATCAATGGCACTCGATGCCAGCGTGCGCAGTGCTTGCCCCGCTAATACCCTTGGAGTTGGCCGGTAATGACGATTAATAAGATAGTTTCTATCGTCTTCATTACAATCCGCTTTTCCACGCAGTAGATCTAGCCCTAAAGCTGAATCACCTAATGTGCCGGTAGCGTAGATCCAATCTCCATTTCTTGCGCCGCTACGAGTCAGACCCGCATGCTTAGGCACTTGGCCATTAATGGTAATGGTGATTGAGCGGGGACCACGAGTAGTATCACCGCCAATAAGTGCTACGCCATAGTATTCGGCAATTTCAAACAAGCCTTCACTATAATCTGCCAACCAATTTTCGTCGACTTCTGGCAAGGTTAGCGCCAATGTCATCCATGCAGGCTCCGCGCCCATAGCAGCCAGATCGGATAAATTCACCGCTAGCGACTTATACCCCAGATCTTTTGCAGGCATATCAGCAAAGAAATGCACGTTTTCCACTAAGGTGTCACAAGATATCACAACAGATTTATTTGCAGCGGGTTCAACAATGGCGCAATCATCACCAATGCCAAGTGCAACGTCTTTTCGAGACTGGGCACGCCCAGTAAAAAAGCTTTCGATTAATTGAAATTCTTTCACAATACCAATCACAAATTAAGAAGTGGTTTGAGGAAAAAAGAGGAGCTAATAGTAAGAGGATCTTAGCTATGATTTTAGTTACGTTAGATGTGTTCTGCTATTAAATGCCAGCCACGGATCATGCAACTGTTATTCTCTTTTTAGGCATACAAAAACGGCATCCGAAGATGCCGTTTTTACTATTTCGTTCTTGCGACTAGCTTATCCAGAATACCGTTAACGAACTTATGTCCATCTTCAGCGCCGAATGCTTTGGCAAGCTCGATAGCTTCGTTAATTGCTACTTTATAAGGAACATCCTTGCGGAAAGTCAGCTCATAAGTTGCTAAACGAACAATCGCCTTTTCGACAGGGTCAACTTCATTCAAAGGACGAGTCAAAAATGGAATGATTAGCTCATCCAATTGGCTTTTCTTAGTTGCTACGCCCGCTAATAACTCACGAAAGTAAGTTATATCGACACCATCAACATTTTGTTCAGTTAGAAACTCATGCTCAACATCAGCAATATTGTTGCCACTTAGCTGCCAAGAGTAAATGGCCTGAACCGCTAAACGACGTGCCTTTCGGCGCTCTGAAGGCTTCATTAAATTGTCCTAGATTACAGGTGTTCTTCAAGTGCTTGCAGCACGTTAACCATCTCTAACAGACCCAAAGCAGCTTCGCCGCCTTTGTTGCCTGCTTTAGTACCTGAACGTTCAATTGCTTGTTCAATAGTATCAGTGGTTAAAACGCCGAATGAAACAGGAATATCAAATTCAAGTGCAACTTGAGCTAGACCTTTATTACATTCGCCTGCAACAAAATCAAAATGAGGTGTACCGCCACGGATAACCGCACCAAGTGAGATTATTCCGTCAAATTTTCCGCTTGCCGCAACACGACGTGCAGCAAGTGGCAGTTCAACAGCGCCAGGCACTTTAATTACAGTGATATTATCATCTGAAACTTGGCCAAAACGCTTAAGAGTGTCTACCGCACCACTAAGTAAACTATCTACAACAAAGCTATTAAAACGTGAAACTACGATCGCAATTTTTGCGTTTTTCGATTCGATATTACCTTGAACTATGTGCATTTATCTTACCTAAAATTAGCTAATTACCCAGCATGGGGGCGGAAGAGGCGGTATGATACCACAGCCGTTAACGCTGATCCCCATGCAATTTATAAGAAAAGTGTTAAATTACCCCTTGGATGATTTTCCAACCCAAGATAGTATTTTATTCTGCTATATAATCAGTTACTTCTAAACCAAAGCCTGATAGTGAATGATAACGCTTTGGTGAGCTAAGTAACCGCATTGATGTCACGCCTACATTTGCTAGGATTTGCGAGCCAACACCCACTTGACGTGAGGTTCCTTGCCACTTAGCTGTAATAGGTGCACTGCCGTTATCTTCAGCTTCAAATGCTTTAACTTTGGCTAAAATATCACTGCTATGCTCTTGATGACCGAGCAGTACCAGTACGCCACCGTCTTCGCTAATGCGCTGCATTGCTTTTTCTAGTGGCCAACTGCGTTGCTGATCGCGCTCGGAATGTAAAAGGTCGTTAAAGGTATTTTGTAGGTGAACACGTACAAGTATGTTCTCTGTAACCGGACCTTTGACTAATACATAGTGTAATTGATTATCGATAGTGTCACGGAAAGTCAGCATATCAAACTCACCAAAACGGGTTGGTAGCTTACATTGCGCTTCACGTACAACACTGGTTTCTTTAGTGTTGCGGTATTCAATTAGGTCAGCAATAGTGCCCATCTTTAATCCGTGCTTTTCAGCAAAAATTTCAAGATCTGGACGACGCGCCATGGTGCCATCGTCCTTTAAAATTTCAACGATGACTGATGAAGCTTCAAAACCTGCTAATCTTGCTAAGTCACAGCCCGCTTCAGTATGACCGGCACGGATGAGCACGCCACCCTCTTTTGCCATCAATGGGAATATGTGGCCAGGTTGCACAATATCACTAGGCTTAGCATCTTTGGCAACTGCAGCTTTTACCGTGACGGCACGATCTTGCGCTGAAATACCCGTTGTGACACCTTCAGCCGCTTCAATAGACATTGTAAAGTTGGTTGAGAACTGGGCATTATTGTTGGTGACCATTAAAGGCAGGTTTAGCTGTTCGCAGCGTTCTTTAGTCAAGGTTTGACAAATAAGACCGCGACCGAACATCGCCATAAAGTTAACCGCCTCTGGCGTCACCATGTCAGCAGCCATAATAAGGTCGCCTTCATTTTCTCTATCTTCATCATCCATCAAGATAACCATCTTGCCTAGACGAATATCTTCGATGATCTCTTCTATACTATGTAGCGACATGTTCAGACCTTTATTTTGTATTACTGCATTAAGTGAGGTTGCTAACCTTTATGCCTATCGTGGCAAAACAGTATATAAATTTATATGATTATTTTTTTGGAGCTTCTAAAGATAAATTCTATCTTTAAAATAGCCTTAAGCCAGTATTTAACGTAAAAAACCTGAGCGAGCTAACAGTTCCATAGTAACTTCGGACTTAGGTTGCTGTTTTTCATGCTCTGATGAATAGTTCATCAATCTTTCTAAGTGGCGAGCAATGAGGTCAACTTCAATATTAACGCTATCGCCAGCCTTCAAATTTATTAAGGTAGTCTCACCTGCTGTATGCGGCACTATGGTCAGTCTAAATCGATGCCCTTGCACTTCATTAACCGTTAAACTCACACCATCAATAGTAATAGACCCTTTATGGGCGATATAGCGACCCAGCTCTACGGGAGGTGATAACCAAAATTCAATTGCCTGACCGCGAACTTGACGGTCATCAATACGCGCCATGCCATCTACATGACCACTGACCATATGGCCACCCAAGCGTGTTGTTGGCGTCACGGCTTTCTCTAAGTTAACCGAGGTGCCGACAGCGTAATGTGCAAACCCGGTAAGGCTGACTGTCTCGGCTGAAATGTCCGCAACATAACCATCTGCTAGCCGCTCTACAACAGTAAGGCACACACCATTGGTGGCAATGCTGTCACCGAGCTTAACGTCCGACAAATCAAGCTTAGCGCTTGCAACTGTTAATCTAATATCATCGCCACGACGTTCAACTTTTCGTAAATGACCTACAGATTCAATAATTCCGGTAAACATAAAGTTAATTACTCATTCTTAACGTCAAGCGAGTATCTTTACCCACTTTTCGTTCATCTATTACATTAATACTGGGTATTTGGGACATCGCCTCAAATGGAGGCAAAGCAAGTAAGTCTCGCCCCTGAGCACCGAGTATTTTCATTGCTTGGTATAAAATAATTTCATCCGCTAATAGCGCGCTAACAAATGCACCAGCGAGTGTTGCACCGGCCTCAACTAACACCGAGTTACAGCTTTTACCGAGAAATACCAGCAAGGCACTAAGGTCTACCCGCTTATCTTTGGCGGGTAATATTTGGTGACTAACATGGGCCGGCCATGCCGACTTCACCTTATCAGGGTAGTCACAAGTGCTAATAAGTAAAATCGGGCTGTTGATACTAAACATCTTAAGGTCAGTACCTAGCCGTGCTTGGCTGTCTAATACTACACGCATCGGTTGATGTAGTTCTGCTGGCGCGATCTCATTTGATAAAGAACCCAGTTCACTATGTCGTACATTTAGACTCGGGTTATCGGCCAAAACCGTTTCAACGCCAGTAATGAGTGCACAATGTCTTGCACGTACCCGCTGCACATCTCTGCGAGCTTCTGGCCCTGTGATCCATTTAGACTCACCGTTTGATAGTGCCGTTTTACCATCAAGACTCGCCGCAAGCTTTACCGTCACCCAAGGTAACCCTTGCTCCATTCTCTTCAAAAAACCGAGGTTAACCTGTTTAGCTGCATCGGTTAATAAACCAACGTCAACCTGTATGCCTGCATCACGGAGCATGGTAATACCACGACCAGAGACTTGTGGGTTGGGGTCCGTAACGGCAATAACAACGCGGCTAACCTTGCTTTCGATCAAGGCCTTGGCACAAGGTGGAGTTCGACCATAATGGCTGCACGGTTCTAATGTGACGTACGCGGTCGCACCAATGGCATCATCACCGGCCATGTTAAGTGCGTAGACTTCGGCATGGGGGCCACCAGCACGGATATGGTAACCTTCTCCCACAATCACGCCGTCTTTAACTAATACACTACCAACGCAAGGATTTGGTCGGGTGGTATAGAGTCCTTTTTGCGCTAATTCAATAGCAAGACTCATCATTTGATTGTCTTCAGTTGACCACATAGTGAAATGAGTTCCGATTAATCAATTGGGTAATAAGGGGGTATAACTACTTCTGTAAGTTCGCGATAGCGTCGCCGAACTCCGACACGTCTTCAAACGCGCGGTAAACGGATGCAAAGCGTATATAAGCCACTTTGTCTAAGTTGACCAATTGGTCCATCATCAAGTTACCTATCATCTCTGATTTAACTTCACGCTCACCTGTCGCTCGC
The DNA here is from genome assembly GCF_002836075.1 of Shewanella sp. GutDb-MelDb. Lineage (NCBI taxonomy): Bacteria > Pseudomonadati > Pseudomonadota > Gammaproteobacteria > Alteromonadales > Shewanellaceae > Shewanella > Shewanella sp. GutDb-MelDb. Next base: position 58,330 of record NZ_PJBM01000260.1, read on the forward strand.
AGCATCGACTTAATTTTAGTTAAGGACTGCTCGATTTGGTCCATCGATACCGGTCTTTTCTCTACCGCTCGAAGCATGCCACCACGCAGTTTATCTTCATCGAAAGGTTGACGACTACCGTCTTGTTTAACCACACGAGGCATCACCAGTTCAGCACCTTCAAATGTAGTATAGCGCTCATGGCATTGCACACACTCTCGACGACGACGTACCTGATGGCCATCTGCGACAAGTCGCGAATCAATCACTTTAGTGTCTGTTGCGCTGCAAAATGGACAATGCATCTAGCCTCCGGTCAGGTATTAAAACGACTTATATAAACGATTTAATAAAAAATCATTATCAATTACCAACAAAAATGGCCGCATAAATGCGGCCATTAAAGTTTACCTGATTTAACGCTTAAGGTTAACCGTAAACAGGGAACTTAGCGCACAATTCAAGAACCTGTGCTTTTACACGCTCGCTAACAGCAAGATCTGTAATATCATCAAGTACATCACACATCCAGTGAGTCAGCTGCACAGACTCTTCTTCACCAAAACCACGTCGAGTAATCGCAGGTGAGCCAATACGCAGACCAGATGTCACAAATGGTGAGCGCGGGTCATTAGGTACTGAGTTTTTGTTGACAGTAATGTTGGCATTACCGAGCGCTGCATCAGCTTCTTTACCGGTAATATCTTTGCTGATCAAATCAAGCAAGAACAGGTGGTTATCAGTACCACCAGAAACAACATCATAGCCACGTTCAATAAACGTGCGAGCCATTGCTTTTGCGTTTACCACCACTTGCTCTTGGTATGTCGTGAACTCTGGCTCGAGCGCTTCTTTGAATGCAACTGCTTTAGCAGCGATAACATGCATCAAAGGACCGCCTTGACCACCAGGGAAGACCGCTGAGTTTAGCTTTTTATAAATAGCTTCATCATCGATAGCAGAAAGGATCAAACCACCACGAGGGCCCGCTAATGTCTTATGCGTTGTCGTTGTCACAACATGTGCGTGTGGAAGTGGGTTTGGATAGATACCCGCAGCAACAAGACCTGCAACGTGCGCCATATCAACAAATAGGTAAGCACCTACTTTATCGGCGATTTCGCGGAACTTGCCCCAATCAACAATGCCAGAGTATGCACTGAAACCCGCAATAATCATCTTAGGATTATGTTCAACCGCTAGACGCTCAACTTCAGCGTAATCAATCTTGCCCGTTGACTCGTCAATGCCGTACTGAACCGCATTATAGAGCTTACCAGAGAAGCTGACATGTGAGCCGTGAGTCAAATGACCACCGTGAGCAAGACTCATACCTAGAACCGTGTCACCACCTTGAAGAAGGGCCATAAATACGGCTGCGTTAGCTTGTGAACCAGAATGCGGCTGAACGTTAGCATACGTTGCACCGAACAACTCTTTAGCACGAGATATTGCGAGTTCTTCAACAATATCAACATGCTCACAGCCACCATAGTAACGCTTACCAGGGTAACCTTCGGCATACTTGTTAGTAAGCTGAGAACCTTGAGCTTCAAAAACGCGTGGGCTCGTATAGTTTTCTGAAGCAATAAGTTCGATGTGCTCTTCTTGACGGCGAGTTTCATCTTCAATCGCTGCAAACAATTGTGGATCGTAATCCGCGATATTCATGTCTTTTTTCAGCATTATTTACTCCAGCTGTAAATTCTTATAGTAGGGTTGCGCGGTATGATACAGCGCAATTGATCACAATCCCAGCATTAGAAACATGAAATTACTTGCAATTTCCCATGAGCGATATTTCAACAATAGCAAATAGACGCCGTAAACTTGCTCAACGATTGTATTACATAGAAAAAACGCCTTTAATCTATTGATTCATTACTTTGTGGTGTAAATCTAGAAAACTCTGTTCTGCAAACACTCCAGCCCTGACATCATTTAATGGCCCATAATGGCAATAACACCGATACGCGATGTCTTTCTGTTATTCATTACTCCTCCGTCCAGTATCAATATATAAAATACAATCTAGTATGCCCCTCAGTAACGGTTATTTTTGGAGATATTAGCCAATCCCCAAATGTAGAACAGTACTTTTATTTAACTAAGCTGCGCCTAAGATAAAGATCAGATTTAAGTTAGGCGGTGATTCGAGTAGAATTGCTGCCATTCCCAGTCAAAGAGAAATAAAATGGCTCAGTTTGTATACAGCATGCTTAGAGTGGGCAAGATTGTTCCGCCTAAAAAGCAAATTCTAAAAGATATCTCCTTAAGCTTTTTCCCTGGTGCCAAAATTGGTGTGTTAGGGCTCAATGGTTCAGGTAAATCAACTCTGCTACGCATCATGGCCGGTCTCGATACCGAAATTGAGGGCGAAGCAAGACCAATGCAAGACCTAAAGATTGGTTACTTACCGCAAGAACCAAAACTTGATCTAAATCAGACGGTTCGTGAAGCTGTTGAAGAAGCGGTTTCCGATGCCAAAAATGCCCTCGTAAGACTCGATGAGGTTTACGCGCTTTATGCAGAGCCAGATGCTGACTTTGATGCACTCGCTAAAGAGCAAGGCCAACTCGAAGCCATCATCCAATCACAAGATGCTCATAATCTTGATGTCGTTTTAGAGCGCGCTGCTAATGCACTGCGCTTGCCTGATTGGGATGAAAAAATTGCAGTGCTATCGGGTGGTGAAAGACGCCGAGTGGCTATTTGCCGTCTGCTGCTTGAAAAACCAGACATGCTACTGCTTGATGAACCCACCAACCACTTAGATGCTGAATCAGTCGCTTGGTTAGAGCGTTTTCTGCAAGACTATGTGGGGACTGTCGTGGCAATTACCCACGATAGATATTTCCTCGACAATGCGGCGGGTTGGATTTTAGAGCTCGACCGTGGTGAAGGGATCCCATGGGAAGGTAACTACTCTTCATGGTTAGAGCAAAAGGATGCTCGTTTACAGCAAGAATCTGCAACTCAAAGCGCTCGTCAAAAGACCATCGCTAAAGAATTGGAGTGGGTACGCCAAGGTGCTAAAGGACGTCAATCAAAAGGCAAAGCACGTATGGCTCGCTTTGAAGAGCTTAATACCAATGACTATCAAAAGCGTAACGAGACCAACGAGCTGTTTATTCCACCAGGACCACGCTTAGGTGACAAGGTGATTGAAATCAATCACCTGACAAAATCCTACGGCGACCGGGTGTTAATTGATGACTTGAGCTTTGCCGTCCCTAAAGGGGCGATTGTCGGTATTATCGGTGCCAACGGTGCAGGTAAATCAACACTGTTCAAAATGATCTCTGGCGAAGAACAGCCAGACAGCGGCAGCGTTGAAGTCGGTGAGTCGGTACAAATTGCTTCAGTAGATCAGTTCCGTGATTCGATGAATGACAAGAACACCGTCTGGCAGGAGATCTCTGGCGGCCAAGATATTATGCGAATTAACAACACTGAAATATCAAGCAGAGCCTATGTTGGCCGCTTTAATTTCCGTGGTGGCGATCAGCAAAAGATCATTGGCACCTTATCGGGTGGTGAACGTAACCGTGTGCATTTAGCCAAACTGTTACAAGCCGGTGGCAACGTGCTACTGCTCGATGAACCTACCAACGACCTCGATATTGAAACACTACGAGCACTTGAAGAAGCGCTACTAGAGTTTCCTGGTTGCGCCATGGTGATTTCGCATGACCGTTGGTTCCTTGACCGTATCGCGACGCATATTCTCGATTATCGTGATGAAGGTAAAGTGAACTTCTATGAAGGTAACTACACCGAGTATTCAACCTGGTTAAAAGAAGAAATGGGCACTGACGTTGTTGAGCCTCATCGCTTAAAATACAAACGAATGAGTAAGTAACACTTCAATTATCCACTGTTAAACAGAGACCTAGGTCTCTGTTTTTATTTCTACAATCTAAATCTACTCCGTATTTTTCTGCCACATCTCAGAGGCATACACCTCAATGCCGCAAAAAATACTGGTGACATCGGATGCTATTCAAATATGAAAGCAGGTAAAAGTTATCAACTTTTCATTGGTGTATCTTCTAACTTCTAATCCCAAAAGCAAGGCATAGAGTTTCTCGATACAAATACCGCATTTGCCTTTAGCTCACTCACTGTTCGAGTAGGCTGAATAACAACAACAAAAACTCATCACAGCTTATTTTCAATTTCACAACAAAATAAGCTCAAATTATGAGATGCTAGTTTGTAAATCAGTGGAATAACAATAAGTGTAAATACCATGGATGAAAAAATTACTCAGCCACAAGACAATACGCCTCCTCAAACTGTTAGTGCACCTAAAGATATAAAACCAAAGAAATTTTTAAACAGCATTAATCATTTTCGTGGCATCGCCATCATCTTTATTGTTATGGCGCACTGCTACCGCCCTGCCGGGTGGCAGATTGAAACTTTTGCCGACAAAGCTTGGTTTAATTTAATGATGAATGGCACGGTCTTTTTTGTGTTTATTTCAGGCTTTCTGTTTCACCATGTATTTTATAACCGCTGGGATTACAAAAAATACATGAAGAGCAAAACTAAGTTTGTTTTTCTGCCCTATTTACTGCTGTCGCTACCTTGGATTGTCTGGCATCTCACCGTTGGAACCGAGCCTGCATTACATGTTCTTTATGCCGATATAACAGCGCCTGCAGAGGCTGCCAGTTGGTATGTCATCACCGGCCGTACATTAACCGCCTACTGGTATATCCCAATGGGTATGATGCTTTTTGCCCTGTCACCGTGGGTAATGTACTTAATTAAAAAACAACACGTCATGTATTGGGCTGTTGCGCTGCTTGCTATTGCCGTGATGGTGCATCGGCCAATTTCCAACCTTAATGCTATTCAATCCTTGGTTTACTTTCTCCCGGTATATTTGCTGGGGGTGTGGGGCTCAGCACATCGCGATAAGCTGTTCCCATTTATTGATAAGTACTGGATCCCTATGTTTATTTCAGCCATTGCATTGGCATTGATTCAAGCACAATTTTTTGGTGCTGGCGTGCTTAATAAAGCGCCATTTGAAATGACTGTGCCAGACCTGATGCTACCGCAAAAACTGTTACTGACATTGGTGATCTTGGCCATTTTGAACAAGTTTGAACATATTTCAATCGCGCCACTGCAAAAGTTAGCGGAGGTGAGTTTTGCCATTTACTTTATCCACCCGTGGCTTACTACGCCTTGGTGGATGATCTACGATAGCCCAGATTTATTCGGCCTCGCAGGTAAAGGCAACATCTTCACTACGTTAATTGTCACGCTCATAGTGGTCGCCATCTCGTATATGATCGCCGTGTTAATCAAAAAATTATTAAGTAAACGCAGCCGATACCTTATTGGTTGGTAATCATTTGTACAAAATAATAAGAAGTAGAAAATGAATAAAATTTATTGCCTTGCATTACTGGGGCTGACATTGCAGGGCCCACTAGCACGCGCCGATGCAGCAACTGAGTTTGATGGCCCTTACGTGATAACCCCGATATCTGGCCAAAGCACGGCTTACTGGATCTGTGACAATAAACTCAAAACGACCTCGATAGACAAGCTGCAAGTGAATCGACCAGAGCATTGCGGGGATTTACCCGAGGCTAAGATCTCAAGCGAGATTAAGCAGCTCATGCCTGACACTTACGTAGGTATTAAAAAGGTGGTCGCGTTAAGTGATGTACACGGCCAGTATGACGTGCTGATGACTCTGCTTAAAAAGCAAAAGATTATTGATAGTGAGGGAAATTGGGCCTTCGGCGAGGGGCATATGGTGATGACGGGGGATATTTTTGACCGCGGCCATCAAGTCAATGAAGTGCTGTGGTTTATGTATCAGCTCGACCAACAAGCTAGAGATGCTGGCGGCATGGTACATCTATTAATGGGCAATCATGAACAGATGGTACTCGGCGGTGACTTGCGCTATGTACACCAGCGTTATGATATAGCCGCAACCCTCATTAATCGCCCCTATAACAAGCTCTACGGCGCAGATACTGAAATAGGTCAGTGGTTAAGAAGTAAAAACACCATTATCAAGATCAACGATGTGCTGTATATGCATGGTGGGATCAGCAGTGAATGGATCAGTCGAGAGCTAACCTTAGCCAAAGCGAATGCCCTGTATCGTGCTAATGTGGATGCGTCGAAAAAATCACTAAAGGCAGATGACTTACTCAATTTCCTTTTTTTTGGAAACGGGCCAACTTGGTATCGAGGCTACTTTTCAGAAACATTTACCGAAGCTGAACTAGATACCATTTTGCAACACTTTAATGTTAATCATATCGTGGTCGGACACACCTCCCAAGAACGGGTTTTAGGTCTATTTCACAACAAGGTGATTGCCGTTGATAGCAGCATAAAAGTCGGTAAATCTGGTGAACTGCTATTACTGGAAAATAACCAGCTTATACGCGGGTTATATGACGGAACACGTGAAACACTGCAGGCAAATAGCCGTAATCAATAAAAAGTCCTCTAAGCTAGATAGTAAGCAAAGCAGTATGGTGGCGGTCAATAAGTGACAGCCACCTAATTCATTTTGGTTGACTCTCTAACCATTATTCATTTAGCACACTCTGTCAGTCAACACGCTTATCTGCGCTTCATTACTCAATAGATCCCACTTACAGCGCGACAAATGATACGCGAACTCAAGAGATGCTACCTAGATGTTAACCCAGCAGGTTTTTTGTACTGAAACTGTAAATAACTAAACGCTAATTTTCTCTACTTTACATTGCTTTACCCTACTGAGGCTGTTTTTTTCTTAAAATACACCCAACTTCGGCTGTCTTAAGTAATCACTCATGAAAACCTCATATTTTCTCATTCCTATCTTGCTGATACTGGCCGGTACGCTGACGTATAGCCGTTTATCTGAGGCTAAAAAACCGGTTTCAAAAGAGCGAGCAGTTCGTACAGTCCCCGTGATAACCGGGACTGTTGAGCAACATGATTTAGCACAATCGCTATCGCTCGTTGGTAAACTTGATGCTGAACAGTCAGTGTTTATTGCACCGCAAATCGCGGGGAAAATACGTGCGATTAATATCAGCTCAGACCAAGAGATAAGCAAAGGCCAACTACTCATTCAACTTGATGATGCAAAAGCGCAAGCAGCACTAGCAGAAACCGCTTCATACCTCGCGGATGAAAAGCGCAAACTCAAAGAGTTTTCAAAACTGATTAGCCGCAATGCCATTACCCAGACTGAAATTGATGCACAAAAAGCCAATGTTGATATGGCAACAGCCAGACTCGCAGCTGCCCAAGCAGACTTGGATTATCATTATTTAATCGCCCCCTTCTCGGGAACTGCAGGTTTAGTCGACTTTAGCCAAGGAAAGATGGTGACGGCCGGAACGGAGCTCATCACCCTCGACGACCTGTCGAGTATGCGCTTAGATCTTCAAGTCCCAGAGCATTACCTAGCCTTGCTAAGTCCCGGAATGACAGTGGTCGCTACTAGCCGTGCTTGGCCAGATACCCACTTTACCGGTGAAGTCATTGCAATCGATTCTCGCGTCAACCAAGACACCTTAAATTTGCGCGTTAGGGTCCAATTCACCAATCCTAATCATCACCTAAAGCCTGGCATGATGATGTCTGCCACCCTGGTTTTTCCGACAGTCTCTGAGCCGGTTATTCCCGTGCAAGCATTGGAGTATTCCGGTACCAATCGATTTGTTTATGTCATTGGAGAAGACAATATCGCTAAGCGCACTAAAGTGACCTTGGGTGCCCGCATCGATAATGAAGTATTGATCACTAATGGCTTAACCATTGGCGATAAGGTCGTCGTACAAGGGCTGGTCAATATGCGCGATGGTTTACGTGTCGAAGATTTAACAACTCCCTCAGTGATCGCCAAAGAAGCTGAACAGCTTACAGAACAAGCTCGAGGTAGCATTTAAATGTGGTTATCAGATGTATCCGTCAAACGTCCTGTGGTGGCGATTGTTTTAAGCTTACTGCTGTGTGTATTTGGCGCAGTCTCGTTTAGTAAGCTCTCTGTGCGTGAAATGCCTGACGTTGAAAGTCCAGTCGTCACAGTGATGACCACCTATGATGGTGCCTCGGCGACCATTATGGAGAGTCAAATCACCACCGCATTAGAAGATGAACTTACCGGTATTAGCGGCGTAGACCAAATTGAGTCGGTGACCCGTAACGGCATGAGTCGGATAACAGTGACCTTCTTTTTAGGATGGAACCTAACTGAAGGGGTCAGCGATGTACGTGATGCTGTCGCCCGCGCTCAACGCCGGCTGCCAGATGAAGCAAAAGATCCTATCGTTTCAAAAGATAACGGCACCGGTGAGCCCTCGGTATACGTTAACTTGAGTTCCTCAATAATGGATAGAACTCAACTTACCGACTACGCCCAGCGCGTACTTGAAGACCGATTCAGCCTCATCAGCGGCGTGAGTAGTGTCGACATCTCTGGCGGCTTATACAAAGTCATGTACGTTCAACTCCAACCAGAACTCATGGCGGGCAGGCAAGTGACTGCCAGCGACATTATTAAGGTTCTCAATCAAGAAAACGTAGAAACCCCAGGAGGTGAAGTCAGAAATGACACTACTGTGATGGCCGTAAGAACGGCAAGGCTATATCAAAAACCTGAAGATTTTGACTACCTAGTACTGCGCAGATCGAGTGATGGCACACCGGTTTATTTAAAGGATGTCGCTAATGTCTTTATTGGTGCAGAGAACGAAAACTCGACGTTTAAAAGTGATGGCGTCGTCAATATCAGTTTAGGCGTGGTACCGCAATCCGATGCAAACCCGCTTGAAGTTGCTCAAGATGTGCATAAAGAAGTCGACCGCATTCAGCAGTTTCTTCCTGAAGGAACAAAGTTAATCGTCGACTATGACTCCACCGTGTTTATCGATCGCTCTATTGATGAAGTGTTTAATACCTTAGCGGTAACGGCTTTACTGGTGATATTGGTGCTGTACATTTTTATTGGCCAAGCACGCGCAACGCTTATTCCTGCCGTTACCGTGCCAGTGTCTTTGATCTCAGCCTTTATCGCCGCTAACACTCTGGGTTTTTCGATTAACCTATTGACCTTGATGGCGCTAATTTTATCCATTGGCTTAGTGGTCGATGACGCCATTGTGGTGGTTGAAAATATCTTCCACCATATTGAAAAAGGGGAGCCCCCTCTCCTTGCTGCTTACAAAGGCACGCGTGAGGTTGGTTTTGCGGTTGTCGCCACCACTGCTGTACTGGTGATGGTGTTTCTACCCATTTCATTTATGGAAGGCATGGTTGGCCTGCTATTTACCGAATTTTCGGTGATGTTGGCAGTATCCGTTATTTTTTCCTCGATTGTCGCATTAACTTTAACGCCAGTACTGGCCAGTAAACTGCTAAAAGCAAATGTTAAGCCGAATCGATTCAATATTTGGATAGAGTCCATGTTCGCGCGCCTAGAACGGTTCTACCGACGCATGGTTAGCAAAGCGGTGTCATTAAGATTAGCGGCACCACTGGTGATTATCGCTTGTATTTTAGGCAGTTGGTTTTTGATGAATCAAGTGCCCGCTCAGCTTTCCCCACAGGAAGATAGAGGAGTAATATTCGCCTTTATCAAGGGTGCAGAAGGTACCAGTTACAACCGTATGGCCGCCAATATGGAGATAGCCGAAAAGAAACTCATGCCGCTATTAGGCCAAGGTGTGGTCAAGTCCTTTAGCATTCAAGCTCCCGCTTTTGGTGGTCGTGCTGGTGATCAAACTGGCTTTGTGATTATTCAGCTAGAAGATTGGAACGAACGTGACATCAATGCCCAACAAGCGCTAGGCGTCATTGCCAAAGCTTTAAAAGGGATCCCCGATGTAATGGTGCGCCCAATGTTGCCTGGCTATAGGGGCGGTTCGAGCGAACCAGTACAATTCGTTTTAGGGGGCTCAGATTACCAAGAATTATTTAAATGGGCGTCCGCGCTGGAAGAGGAAGCTCTGTACAGTCCAATCCTAGAAAGTCCTGAAATTGACTATAAAGAGACCACACCGGAACTGGTGGTCACGGTTGATCGTGAACGCGCAGCTGAACTGGGCGTTAGCGTGGCAGAAGTGTCTGAAACTCTAGAGGTCATGTTAGGTGGCCGCAGTGAAACCACCTTTGTCGAGCGTGGTGAAGAGTATGACGTCTATCTTCGTGGTGATGAAAATAGCTTTAACAGCGTTGCTGATCTCAGCCAGATTTATATGCGATCCGCAAAAGGAGAGCTCATTACGTTAGACACTATCACCCATATTGAAGAGGTCGCTTCAGCGCAAAAGCTAAGCCACAATAATAAACAGAAGTCGATAACCCTTAAAGCCAACTTAGGCGAAGGTTACACTTTAGGTGAAGCGTTAGACTTTTTAGATCAAAAAGCGATTGAGATGCTGCCGAGCGATATTTCAGTGGCTTATACCGGTGAGTCAAAAGACTTCAAAGAGAACCAGAGCAGCATATTTATCGTATTTGGTTTAGCACTACTGGTCGCCTATTTAGTGCTTGCAGCGCAATTCGAAAGCTTTATCAACCCGTTAGTGGTGATGTTTACCGTGCCTATGGGCATATTCGGTGGCTTCTTAGGGTTATATTTGACGGGTCAAGGGCTGAACATTTATAGCCAAATTGGCATGATCATGCTTATCGGTATGGTGACCAAAAACGGCATTTTGATTGTTGAATTTGCCAACCAGCTTAGAGATAAAGGCTTGGAGATAGAACAAGCAATTATTGACGCATCGGCAAGGCGTTTGCGCCCTATTCTAATGACCGCTTTTACCACACTGATTGGTGCGATACCTTTGATTATGTCAACGGGTGCAGGCTCAGAAAGTCGTATTGCCGTAGGTACAGTCGTGTTCTTCGGCATGGCATTCGCCACATTAGTCACACTACTGGTGATCCCCGCCATGTATCGATTGATCTCAGGGGCGACTAAGTCACCAGGATATGTAGAGGCTCAGCTCGATAAAGCCATTGCTGAGCAGGAGCTAAAACTACAATAAATATCAAGGTTACATCACTTAAAAGGGCTTGCTAGCGCAAGCCCTTTTGCTGTGTCAGTCACCTGGTGCAGAATCTGCCTATCTCAAGCTAGGACAAATGGAGTAATGTTAGAAGACGCTGTAATAAATGCCTTCGCTCCATAGAACAAATTAACTTACCCATAAAGCTACACCAAATGTTGGACAATTTAGCCCCTCTAATACACAGTTTTGTAAAACCCTACTACAATTAAAAGTATATTCAACTGGTTGAAAGTAAGTGGTCTTTAACCTCAGATAAGACGGTTAAGCTTATGATTAAGTCTAAAGTGCCCCCTCGAGTAATTGAAACTATTAATATTAATGGCAAGTATTTTGCTGACCGACGTGCTGTATCCAGCGAGCAAACGACTGACAATACTCAAGTCGAAGCCTATGAGCGTAGACGCAAAAATAGCAGTCATAGATACACCAATATCGACATTTGGGTCTAATATCAACTTACTTACTGCACTTTGTATTGCCACCGAATAACCCTATATTGGGTGCGATGGGAATAAGCTCTGCTTATGCTCAGCTGTCACTAACGTTAACTATCTGCTTTTAATCTCTCGCGACGCTTCACTCCTTTACCAGCCTAATGTATTGTCTTGATCGCTACTTTCTAAAAATGGTCATCCCGTGAAAAAAATTGCTCTGTTTGTTGATGTACAAAATATCTACTACACCTGCCGACAAGCCTACGGTCGTCAATTCAATTACCGTAAACTTTGGCAACACCTTGGCTATGAAGGCGAGATAACCAATGCCACAGCTTACGCCATTCATCGTGGCGATGACGGTCAGTTAAAATTCCAAGATGCGCTGAAACACATAGGTTTTGAGGTCAAGCTCAAGCCTTTTATACAACGCAGTGACGGTTCGGCTAAGGGTGACTGGGATGTGGGGATCACCATCGACATTATGGAAGCCGCAAGTGACGTTGATTGTGTGATTCTACTGTCAGGAGATGGCGACTTCGACCTGTTGATGCTAAAAATCTACCAAAAATATGGCGTTGAAACCCAAGTGTATGGCGTCCCTGGTTTAACGGCAAAATCCTTGATCGACTCTACAGGTCAATACCACGAAATTGATGATAGCTTGTTACTCTAAATTGCGATCTTGTTAGCTGACTAAAGTGTAGCGAACAGCCGATGTTGAATATCGCTCGCAATGCTGCTTCATCGTTACTGCAAACCTAAACCTGCAGAAAGCCTTTAACGGTTTCATTAAAGGCTATTCCGAGCAACCCCTCTTAAACTCGATAAAGCTGTTCTACATATTTAGGCGCTTGGCTTTGCCAATCAAAACGTTGCTGTTTCGCTAATCGCTCCATCGAATACCATTTGTCACTCTGATATAGCGCCATAGCACCTTCAAAAGTAGAAACAAGCGCAGCGCCTTGTTCAAACACATTGCTTCCTTCAAATACAAATCCCGTTTCTAAATGATGCACCGTATCTTTAAGTCCACCCACGTGATTGACCAAACAAAGCTGCCCTTCTCGCATGGCTAACATTTGACTAATGCCACAAGGCTCAAAGGAGCTCGGCATCAGAAACAGTGAACCGTGTTGGTAAAGCGCCGTAGACACCCCTTCATCATAACCATCAAGAAAGATAAAATTAGCATTGCGAGCAGCAACATCTGCAAACTCACGTGCGATTTGAGGATCGCCGCTGCCCAGCAATACAAACTTGCCGTCAGGCGCTAGCAACGCCATGCGCTCAAGTAAAACTTGCAACACCGTTTTGCCACGCCAGCACGCTTCAACCACCTCATCAGCAAAACGATAGCGTAAAATCATCACTTTTTGGTCGGTGAGTCGACCAACAGAGGTCATTAGAAAATCAGCTTCACTGGTTAATGCTGAATCTTGCTGCCATTGATGCAACCGAGACAGCGCAATAAAATCCTGACTGCTGACATGCTCTCTCCCCATTTGCCAACGCAGCAATGCTGATTCAGCTTGAGCTAACAATGCTTGCCAATCGTTAAGCGGGAATACACGCGGAGCAGACAGGTTGCCCCCCATGTCTGTGACTTTACTTAACGGCAGTGCGGGGTACATGCAACCATTCAAAATACCAATAAGGCTTTGCTGATCAAGCTTTGCTTGCAAGTCAGCTTCCAGCCCTTCCCCCCCAAAAAAACCTCGATTATGTGCTGAAGGCTGTAACACCTCTGCGGCATAACTGGGTGACACCAAATGCACCTTATCGCTCAAGACAATCGCGGCTCGTAGCGGGTTAACACAATTGGGATACCTTGGGTCGGTAATCGCTGCAAACTGTTGCTCGCTTAGCCTATCCGTTAGCGTCGGCAACCAAGCCGAAAGTGAAGAGCTATCATTGCTAAGTGGTCGAATACCTTGCAGTGCCAAATTGTGAATTGTAAACACACAAGGTAGCGTTTTAAGTGAATGAAAATGGCTATCAAATGCCCGCAACAGTGCAAAAACACCACAGTGCCAATCATGTAGATGAATCACATCGGGCGCTGGCGATATCACCTGACTTGGCTTATCCGCTGCAATGGCTAACAAATCATCATTCAATGCCTTGGCGACAGATAAACTAAACAGGGCGAATTTAGTCGCATCATCTGCAAAAGGACGCGCTGCATCGCCTTGGGAATAGATCTCGCCATTAGTGTTAAACAATGGATGTGAGAACAGATAGAAATAGCGATTATCCAGACTCGGATGAGCCGCTTTATAGACAGTAACCTGCTCTTCTCGTCCAGAGAAATTAACCTTGATCTCTGCAAGCCACTGCGCATTAGCAGCACGGTCCAAAAAACCATAACTGGGCATAGCCACATCAACGGCAACGTTGACCTTTGCTAGCGCGAGTGGCAGATCCCTGATAACGTCCGCCATGCCGCCCACTTTACCGCCTTCGATAGCAGCGTTTTCAGCCGCTAACATCAATATTCTGGGCATGATCTTATGCTCAGATTGATGATGTGTTTTGTTGCCAGTGATATGGCTTGCAACATTCACTGCTGGTTGTTCATTTGCCATCGTTTACTCGTACCCCACTGGCAGACCCAACATGTCTCGCGTGACCAGCACCACACCTTTCTCGGAAACTCTAAAACCTTTGGCGCGATCATGGTCAAGGTTATAACCAATCACACTGCCTTCTGGAATGATGCAGCCGCGATCGATAATGGCATTTTTAATCTTGCAGTTTCGAAGCACCACCACGTCAGGCAGGATCACGGAGTCTTCAACCAATGAGTATGAGCAAACCCTCACCTCATTAAACAGCACGCTGCGCCGCACCGTTGCGCCAGAGATAATGCAGCCACCCGAAATAATCGAGTCGAGTGCCATGCCACGTCTGTCGTCATCATCAAAGACAAATTTTGCTGGCGGTAGCTGCTCTTGATAGGTCCAAATAGGCCATTTAGCATCGTATAAGTTTAACGCTGGCGTGGGCGACAATAGCTCCATATTCGATAACCAGAATGAATCGAGCGTACCGACATCGCGCCAATAAGCCTCTTCATTTGGAAATGCGCTTCTAAATCGATGGGCAAAGACCTTGTGATCTTCAATAATCGACGGAATAATATCTTTACCAAAGTCGCGCTCAGAGTTCTCGTTTTGCGCATCACGTTTAAGCTGCTCGAATAAAAATTCGGTGTTAAATACATAGTTGCCCATGGACGCTAAACACTTTTCAGGGTCTTCAGGTAGGTGTTTTGGTAATTCAGGCTTCTCTTCAAATCCTAAGATCCGTCCAGACTCATCAACCTCAACAACACCGAATGCACCAGCCGCTTCAGGCGTGGGCACTTCTAGGCAAGAGACGGTCATATCTGCCCCCGACTCAGCATGTGTGGCTAAAAGTCCCGCGTAGTCCATGCGGTAAACATGGTCTCCCGACAAAATCATCACGTATTTCGGTAGTTCGTGGCGAATAATATCAATGTTTTGAAACACAGCATCGGCAGTGCCTTGATACCAGTTTTCAGAGTAGCGCTGTGAGGCCGGTAAAATCTCAACCGATTCGCCCAACTCTTTCTTAAAATGACCCCAGCCCCGCATAACATGACGGATAAGCGAGTGTGACTTATATTGCGTCACCACCCCAATACGGCGGATCCCGGAGTTAACGCAGTTCGATAATGGAAAATCAATGATCCTAAACTTACCTCCAAAATACAGTGACGGCTTAGCACGCCATTCGGTGAGTTCATGTAGCCTAGAGCCCCTGCCACCCGCAAGAATAATGGCATAGGTATCGCGCGTTAAATTACTAATGTAGCGTGGATCATTGCTCATACTGGTTCACTCCTTGAACGTACGTTATTGATATTCTTTATTAACTGAATGCTCATCACGCTCTCCAAATTTCATCGCGATATCCAGCGATAGTCATATCACTTGAGAAGCGACCACTGGCCGCGGTATTTCTAATACTCATTTGTGTCCAACTCAATTGATCTTTATAGCTATTAGCCGCCTC
This sequence comes from Shewanella sp. GutDb-MelDb, assembly GCF_002836075.1. Lineage (NCBI taxonomy): Bacteria > Pseudomonadati > Pseudomonadota > Gammaproteobacteria > Alteromonadales > Shewanellaceae > Shewanella > Shewanella sp. GutDb-MelDb. The sequence continues at coordinate 73,844 of NZ_PJBM01000260.1, forward strand.
GACTTGCGCTAGACGGTAAGATTCAAAATCAGCCGCAGTCATCCAGGGATCATCAGGGTTTTTAATACTATTGATAATAGAGGTAAAAATATCGGGTTCTTGCAGGTTAAAGTGACCACTTTCTAATAACTCCATCACCCCTGATAAGGCGCTAGAAGCGGTGATAAACGACTGTGGTTGATATTGATCGTCCTGTCGCAATTGCGTGACTTCACTGGCATCAAGCCCAAATAGGAAAAAGTTGTCATGGCCCACCTCCTCCAACATCTCAACGTTGGCGCCATCTAAGGTGCCGATGGTCAGCGCACCGTTCATCATAAATTTCATATTGCCAGTACCTGAAGCTTCCTTACCTGCGGTTGAGATCTGTTCAGACAGATCCGTTGCCGGACAAATTTTTTCCATTGCACTGACGTTATAATTAGGCAAAAAGGCAAATCGCAGATATGGGCTAACAACCGCATCAGAATTAACCATGTGTGCAACGTTGTTGGCCAATTTAATCAGCAGTTTAGCCATCGCATAACCTGGCGCGGCTTTACCCCCAATAAGCACACAACGCGGCACTAAGTTGTCAGTATTACCCAGCCTAATCTGTTGATAGAGATGGATAACGTGCAAGATATTAAGCAGTTGGCGTTTATATTCATGAATACGCTTAACCTGCACGTCGAACATCATCTCCGGATCAAATTCAACATTGCACTCGGTGCGGATCAACTGTTGCAACACCACTTTATTGGCTTGCTTAACATCCGCCCACTCTTTGATAAACGCCACATCATCGGTAAAGGCGTTAAGCGCATTTAGGTGACTTAAATCAGTCACCCATTCATCCCCTAAGCGCTTACAGATCAATCTACTTAACTTAGGATTACACTGTGCAAGCCAGCGCCTTGGGGTCACACCATTGGTTCGATTGTTGAACTTTTCAGGCCAAAGCTGATAAAAATTGCTGAACAAACCAGAGGTCAGCAGCTGAGTATGTAAACCGGCAACACCGTTGATAGAGAAGCTGGCCACAATGGCTAAATACGCCATGCGTACATGCGGCTCATCGCCCTCTTCAATAATTGACATATCAGCCAGTTTTACCGGATCGCCTGGCCACTGATGAGCGACAACCTCTAAGTAGCGCGCGTTTATCTCAAAAATGATCTCCATGATCCGCGGTAACATATGCTGCATCATTTTTACCGGCCAGCGCTCCAGCGCCTCAGGTAACAATGTATGGTTGGTATAGGCCATGGTCTGCGTTGTAACCTGCCATGCGTCATCCCATTCAAGGAAGTACTCATCAACCAGTAAACGCATTAACTCAGGTATGGCGATAGCAGGATGCGTATCATTAAGTTGCATCACATTGAACGTGGCAAAATCACTAAAGTCATTGCCATGCAGACTAACCCAAGTGTTAAGAATGTCTTGTAAGCTGGCAGACGACAGGAAATATTGCTGCCGTAGCCTTAACTCCTTGCCGTTTTCACTGGCATCATTTGGATAGAGCACCATGGTGATCTGCTCAGCCATGTTTTTGCGTGCCACGGCTTCACTGTAATCCCCTTGGTTAAACTCAGTGAGGTCGAAATCATCGGTCGCTTCCGCTTTCCACAATCTTAAGGTATTAATACGACCATTTTGATAACCCGGTACAGGCATATCGAAAGCCACAGCAAGCACATCTTGCCTATCAACCCAAGTGACATTACAGCGTCCATTGGGGTCGATATAACTGCTGGTTCGGCCAAAGAAAGGCACTTTAACATTATGTTGTGCGGCTCTGACTTCCCAAGGATTCCCCTCTCTAAGCCAGCGATCCGGACGCTCTACTTGAAAACCGTCCACCAGCTTTTGGGCAAACATGCCATATTCATAACGAATGCCATAGCCTGTCACCGCCAAGTTCATACTGGCGCAGCTATCCAAAAAGCAGGCCGCTAAGCGCCCTAAACCACCATTACCTAGCCCAGCGTCATGCTCTTGTTGCTCAACCTCTTCAAGCGTTACTGCGTAATCCTTTAATGCATCACGAGTGGTTTGCTCAATATCGAGATTAAGCAACGCATTGCCCAGCGCGCGCCCCATCAAAAACTCCAGTGACAAATAAGCCACCTGCTTACGTTGTTGCGCAACATCATCAATTCGAGTTTGTCGCCAAGGGGCTAACATCTGCTCTTTTACCGTGGTCGCCAGCGCTTGAAACAAGTCCTGTTTTTCATACTCATCACGCGTTAAACCATTATTAATATGCCGCGCCATCACCAGATGAAATGCATCGCAAGGCTCACATGGGCTATTTTCAGTCGGCTTATCATTCACCAAAGTGACCTTCGTCTTTTTGGCTTTTGTGAGTTTTGCTGTTGATTTGGCTTTAGTGGTAGTCGTCTTTACAGGTGCAGTCATGCGGTTGCTCCTTTAAGTTGGGCATAAAACAACATCACACTTCGCTCTTTGAGCTGATAGCTCTGAGTGAAAGCTGAAGGTGAAGTGTCTATTTTTGATTCAGTGTTGGTTAAGCCCAGCTCTGGCTGAGAAAAGACCTGGTGCACAAAGGGAGCAGTCCCCTCCATGGCGACGGTACTCGACGTGATGTCATCATCGGTTTGGGTGTGTAATAAGCAGTGCCACTCGCTGTAACCTTCAATACTCGGGGCATTAAATACCAAGCTTTGATCATCAGCATTAAGCATTAACAGTAACGCCTGCTGCTCTGGCGCTATTGAATGTTCAGCGGCAACCTCACCGCAAAGTACCAAGCTTAAGCTGCGCGTGTGAGCATCGCCCCACTGCAGCTTATTCATCGGTTCGCCTTGCCGACAGAACCAACCTAGCCCACCGCCGTCTGTCGATACGTTTTGGTGAATAAAATGCTGAGGGTATAAACCACAGAAACGCTTTCTAATCGCAATCAGACGTTTTACAAAATGCAGTAAACTGCGCTGCTCGGCAGTATTTGACCAGTCACGCCAATTGGTCGAGTTATCTTGGCAATAAGCATTGTTGTTACCGTTTAAACTGTGGCCTATTTCATCTCCCGCTAGCAGCATCGGCACGCCCTGCGACAAGACTAATGTGGTGAGCATGTTTCTCACCTGGCGCTGGCGCTGTGCGTTAACATCAGCGCTGTTACTTTCTCCCTCTTCACCATAATTATGGCTGTGATTTTCTTGATGTCCGTCGCGGCTTTGTTCACCATTAGGATCATTATGCCTTTGGCAGTAACTCACCAGATCGTGCAGACTAAAACCGTCATGACTGGTGATAAAGTTGATACTCGAACTTGCCCCTCTATCAGCATGTTCAAACAAGTCGCTCGAACCGTGTAGCCTGCGAGCCAATTCAGGTAGCATGCCAAAGTCACCGCGCCAAAAGCGGCGCACGGTATCGCGATAACGATCGTTCCATTCACTCCAGCCCTGCGGATACCCCCCTAACTGATAACCTCCAGGCCCAATGTCCCAAGGCTCGGCGATCAGTTTGACTTTATTCAGTACAGGATCTTGCGCTATCGCATCGAAAAATCCGGCGCCTTTATCAAAACCATGGCTTTCTCGACCTAGGCAACTGGCTAAATCAAACCTAAAACCATCAACACCCATAATCTCGACCCAGTAACGCAGCGAGTCCATGACCAACTGCAAGACTTTGGGGTGACTAATGTTGAGCGTATTACCACAGCCGGTATCGTTGATATAAAACCGTTTATCACTCGGGAGGAGCCCGTAATAACTCAGATTATCGATACCTTTAAAACACAAGGTAGGTCCAAGACGGTTGCCCTCGGCGGTGTGGTTATAAACCACATCTAAAATCACTTCGATACCAGCGCCATGCAGTGCACTCACCATGTTTCTGAACTGTTCAATAGATGTTGGGGCAGTGAGAGAGTCACTTTGATATTGATGCTGAGGCACAAAAAAACTTAAGCTGTTATAGCCCCAATAGTTAGTCAGTTGTTTATCTTGTAGAAATGCTTCACTTATAAAACTGTGTACCGGCAATAGCTCAACACAGGTAACCCCTAATTCCGTTAAGTAACGCAGCACATTAGGCTCCGCCAACCCCAAATATGTGCCTCGAATTGACTCCTCTATCTCACCGCAAAGCTGGGTAAAGCCCTTAACATGTAGCTCGTAAATAATGTGGCCGTTGAGATCATTAGTAATAGGCGTTGCTGACGCGCATAAAGGAGAGATAGCAGATAGCAAGGAGGTATCAACCACTTTGCATTTAGGCATATAAGCCGCGTTATCACACTCGTCAAAAGAGAGATCTTCTAAGGCATGATCAGCGCAATATCCATAGTGACTTTGATGTTCAATAAATTGACCCAGCCATTGTTTGGCGTATGGGTCGAGCAGTAATTTATTGGCATTAAAGCGGTGACCAGAATGGGGTTCGAAAGGACCATCGACTCGATAACCATAAACCAACGCCTTGTCCGAACATTCAATATGCAGGTGCCACACTTGCTGGCTTTTTTGCGTCAACGGATAACGTGCAAGTTCATTCTCGCCTGCACTATCAAACACACACAGGGTTACCGCTGTGGCGTGGGCTGAGAACAGGGCAAAGTTAACGCCATGCTCATCTACCGTGGCACCGAGTGGGTAAGGCCGCCCTACTGTGGTTTGCATCACTTACGCCTTCCCTATGACTAAGCACGACAGCGGCGGAACCGTCACCAGCGCGCTATAAGACATCCCTTGGTAAGGGCTAGCTTCTGCGCTAATAACACCTTGATTACCAACGTCACTGCCACCATAAAATGCGCTATCACTGTTAAGCTTCTCAACAACATCGCTATTGTCAGCAAGCCCAATTCTAAATCCGTAATGCACCTCTGGCGTCATATTAACGATAAACACCAGCGGGCTATTATGACTCCCCTCACTTTGATCAGTGTCATCAGCCCCATAGCGGATAAAACTGAAAATACTCGACTCAGCATTATCACAATCTAACCAGCTAAAACCGCTGGGGTCGCAATCTTTTAACCACAGTGCAGAGGATGCTTTATAGAGCTGATTTAAATCTTTGACCCAAGATTGCATTCCCGAATGAGGCGCGTACTGCAGTAAGTGCCAATCCAAACTCACATCGTGGTTCCACTCATCTCGCTGAGCAAACTCATCCCCCATAAACAACAACTTCTTGCCCGGGTGACCCCACATCAAACCGTAATAAGCCCTTAACGTGGCAAATTTCTGCCAATCATCTCCCGGTATTTTATGCAGTAATGAGCCTTTACCATGGACGACTTCATCATGGCTTAACGCTAAGATAAACTGCTCGGTATATTGGTACACAAGGCTAAAGCTAAACTCGTGATGGTGGTGCTGTCGATGGATAGGGTCGCGTTGTAAATAACCCAAGCTGTCATTCATCCAGCCCATATTCCACTTAAAGCCAAAGCCCAAATTATGTTGCGTGTTGCTATCTATCGATGCCGACTCTGCTAACGGCTGGTCGATAATATGGCTTACCCCAGGCCAAGCTGTCGACTCCTCGGCTATCATGCAAACCCCTGGAAAGCTGCTATAAACGCGTTGATTCAAATTTTGTAGAAAGCTAATAGCGGCTAGATTTTCTCGCCCGCCATTAGCATTGGGTAACCACTGCCCCGCTTCTCGGCTGTAATCTAAATACAGCATTGAAGACACGGCATCGAGCCTTAGCCCATCAAAGTGAAACTCTTCCAGCCAGTAGCAAGCGTTACTCAACAGATAACTTTGTACCTCACCGCGTTCATAGTTGTAGATCAATGTATCCCAATCAGGATGTTCACCTTGGCGCGGGTCGGCATGCTCATACAAGCTCGTGCCATCAAACTGACATAATCCATGGGGATCTTTTGGAAAGTGCGCCGGAACCCAGTCAAGCAGCACCGCAATATCTGCTTGATGACAAGCATCAATAAAGCCTTTTAAGCCATTCATATCTCCGAAACGGTAAGTCGGCGCATACAGCCCCACGGGCTGATAGCCCCAAGAACCGTCGAACGGATACTCGCTGATTGGCATTAACTGCAGATGCGTAAAGCCCATCTCAAGTAGGTAGGGGATCAGCTGCAGCGTTAGTGCTGCATAATCAAGATACTTAGCACCATCATCACCTTGCCTGCGCCAAGAGGCTAAGTGCACTTCATAGATGGACATGGGCGCTTGATGCCACACCTTTTGGCTACGCTCAGCAAGCCATTGTTCATCTTGCCAAACATGAGCCTTTGCACTGCTCACCACCGAGGCATTACCCGGGGCGGGTTGCATCGCTTTGGCATATGGGTCGGCTCTTTCGATGCAAGCGCCATTGGCATCGATGATCTCAAATTTGTAGTAAGCACCAGCCGCCACATTGGGCACAAAAATCTCCCAAACACCGTTAGCAAGATGCTGGCGCATCACATTAACAGCGCCGTCCCAATGGTTGAAATCACCGATTAAAGAAACCCGTTTAGCGTTAGGTGCCCAAACACAAAACAGCACACCAGCAACGCCTTGGCATTCACGCCAATTAGCCCCTATAAATCGATAAGCTTGTTGCTGAGCTCCTGCGCCAAAAAGATAGAGGTCATCAGCAGCGAGTAAACTGTCAAATTGATAAGGGTCGATAATATCAACCTCTGATAAAGGATATTGAACTCGCAATTTGTAGAGAAATGGCTTAACTCTGCGGCCCATTTTGCCGCTGAACAGGCCTTCATCATTCTCTTTAGTTAAACTGGCCACTTTGCGAGACGTTTTAATGCAAATCACCTCAACACTCACCGCACCACGTAAAAAACAACGCACCGTAAGTGATTTACTGTTGTCACTTGCATGCATCCCTAATAGCGAAAACACATCGACAAACTCACCGTTTAGCAAGGCGACAGCGGAACCATGTTGAAATTCGGGAGCGTTGTTAGTCATAGCGGTTTAATCCATTAGATTGTGGTGACAATGTTGTCGGGCAAGGTGGAGTTTGAGCATCGGTTACACTCGCGGATGCTCGCGCCAGCCTAAGGTGTTTAAACAGCGCCTTAACACTCGTCGCAGCGGCTAAGACTTCAAGCGTAACTGGCATACGTCGCTGCCAATTGGGGTATTCAAGCCAAGTACCAGGGATATTTACCGGTTGATTGTCTTGCACTAGATCGCTCAACTGCACACTAAACAATGCGGCAGTACCCGCAGCGCAAACGGAGATCCAAGCCGGCAATAATGTTGAATAGTCGGTGGTGTTGATATCGCTATGGCTCAATGCGCCTGCATTACACAGCAGCGTGAGTAATTGCTGCTTTTCATGCTGACGATGTGACAGCGCATGTTGAAGATGACTGTCTTTATCAGTGTTAGTGTCGATAAGGCCAATCTTGTGTCTAAGATGAAGATCATCGGCTTGCCACCAAGCCAATAACGGCGGCACATCGTGATTAGCCAGCATCATCAAGCTTTGCGGTTTATAGTTTTCGGGCAAGGTAAAAGCATCATCTTGCTTACTGAAATAGAACAGATCATTTGACAGCACACCCGCATCAAAGAGTTTGCTGACTATCTCAGGCGGAATAAGCCCTAAATCTTCACCAATGACGCGGCAGCGTGCTCGCTGACTTTCAATGCACAAAATGGCCAGTAACGCATCCAGTGGATAATAAACGTAGGCGCCATTACCCTGTGCCGCAGATGCGGGCCACCACCATAGGCGCAACAGCGACATCACATGATCGATCCGCAGCGCACCACAAGACTGCATATTGGCGCGCAGCAGATAGATAAAATGTTGATAGCCACTGTGTTTAAGGGCAATAGGATCGAGCGGAGTCAGCCCCCAGTTTTGACCTTGGGGTGCAAATGGATCTGGCGGCGCGCCGATACTGGCTTGTTGGCAAAAGGGATTATTACCCGCTTGGACTTCAACACTGTTTGCCGCGGCGCCAACAGCGAGATCGCGTACTAAGCCAATCGACATTCCAAGCTGTTTAGCGTGTCCTTGGCATTGGGATAATTGTTGCTCAGCAACAAACTGTAGATAGGCAAAAAAGCGGTTATCTAGGCCTTCAAACTCGTTTAAACTTTGTGTGTCAGCCACCTGCTGATCACAGAACTGCATTAACGCCTCGCCTTTTTCGGCGATAAAAGCGTTAAAGCGTCGTGCCCGCGCACTCATAGGCTCAACATGACCTGATACAAACAACCGATATAACTGAGTAAAAATACGGTATTTGTGGCTACTGACCAAACGATAATCGAGCCAATCTGTCGCGTTAACCAGCGCCTTAGTTGCCAATAACTCGGATTCAAATTCAACATCACCCGAGTCAATTGTCCCTTTAGCCTTTTGTCGCAATAACAACTCAAATTCAGGCACCATCTCAATATTAATGTAGAGCGGGTTTAACCGGCGTCGATCAGATGGACTGTAGGGACTACAAGTTTGCGGGCTTGCAATATCAAGCGCATGCAAAGGGTTAAGTAGGATGAAACTCGCGCCCTCTTTGGCGACGACGGCAATGAGAGATAACAGATCAGCAAAATCACCAATACCCCACTGGGTATCACTGCGTAGGCTAAACAACTGAATGCTAAGGCCCCACAATCTATCGTTTAACGTTGTGCGACTAGGACTGCCTTGATAGGTCGTTGCGGGCGCAACTAACCAAGTACCAGAAACGGCCTCGCCTTTAATGGTGGAGTTTTCCAACTCAATACTTACTCGATGATAACCGAGTCCAATATAAGGAAGTTCAGCGCCGGACATTGGCTCAGTGCGCACAAGAGCAGACAGCAACAGCGCTTGAGTCATCGACAATTGGTAATGCAGGTATGCCACTGCACCCATTTGATAATTACCCACTACATTGACCAAACCGCCTATGTGACAGTGCAGCTTAGCGGCATAAAGGGAGAATTGATAAACGTCACCACTTTCAAGTTGTAGACGAATATTCAGCAAGTCATTGGTATTTTCTGGCAAATAAAGGCTGAGCAAAGGCGCATTGATACTGCAGTGCTGAAAACTCGGCAATGGTTGGGTCCATGGCAGTGCATCGAGCTCGAAGGTTTTGCTCGCAACCATATCATCGCTAAGGCGTTGTTGGTTGTCAGTAATACCAGCATCCAACATGCAGCGTAAAATCCCGATGCGATCTTGTTCTGGAGTATAGATATTCTCACCACTACAACTGACAAACTCGGCACCGACACCTTGCAAATACAGTAACTTCTCTAGCCCCATACTTGTCTTCCTTGAATTTAGTGACCCACTCTCTAGATGGAGCAGTAACCATGCCAACAACAAGTAACAGCTTAAAGACAGTTTTATTTCAATGAGGTGACAATTCTCTGCTAATGAAAATCAATAACTTAAACCAGCAAGAGCTCGTTGCCTCCTCAGTTATAAAATGATAATTAGACTTAGGGTGATTGGTTTTTTGCACAAAAAAAACGCAGCAGTGCTTCAATAAAGAGCACTAGGGCCACATAAAGGGGGTTGAATGATGAAATTAGCAGCTGTCAACGTCATAAAATTACAGAATTAGCT